>JAYVKT010000033.1:0-3470 GCA_043768195.1 Chitinophagaceae bacterium
GTTTTAAAAGCTGGGGCTACGAAGTGGCAAGGCAGGAATTTGGCGACAAAACTTTTACCTGGGATGAATGGGATGAACTTAAAAAAACACACGGCGAAGCACATGCCAACGAAGTGCAGCGCAAAGCATTAAGCGAAGGAAAACTATTGGTAAAAGATATTATTGCCGATAATTTTTTGCAGCAGATATTAATTGCACCCAAAGAGTTTTCGGTAGTGGCCACTTTAAATTTAAATGGCGATTATATTTCGGATGCGCTGGCTGCAGAAGTAGGTGGTATTGGCATTGCACCCGGTGCCAACATTAATTACAAAACCGGTTATGCCGTATTTGAAGCCACACACGGTACGGCTCCAAAATTTGCAGGTACCGATAGTATGAATCCATCATCTGTAATACTAAGCGGCTGCATGATGCTGGAGTATATGGGCTGGAAAGAAGCTGCGGACCTGATAACAGAAGCCTTACAGGCAGCCATTATGCGTAAAAGGGTAACTATCGATTTTTATAACCTGATGACGGGTGCCACACTTTTAAAAACAAGTGAATTTGGAGACGAAATTATTAATAACATGGGTGTGGTAACGGCTGATTTTACGCTAAAGAAAAGCAGCGGACTGTAGAAATAAATTTCCTCAGCTACGCTGAGAAATTATTTGCCAGTGAGGCACAGAAGCACAGAAAAATACATTTTTAAATTCAGTGTTTCAGTGCCTCAGTGGCAATATTTGATAGCTGCTCCGCAGCTATCTTTAAACCTTGCAGGCTTAATTCAATTGTGATAACGTTTCCGTAAATCATACTAAAATAATAGGGTGAATGATTTACATTTGCAATCAATTAAAAAAACAGCATTATGGCAAAAATAAAAGTGGCTAATCCGGTGGTGGAACTGGACGGCGACGAGATGACCCGTATCATCTGGAAATTTATTAAAGACAAACTGATCCTTCCCTACCTGGATGTCCCCATTCAGTATTTTGACCTGGGCATGGAATACCGTGACCAAACCAACGACCAGGTAACAATTGATGCCGCTAATGCCATTAAAGCCTGCGGTGTGGGTATTAAATGTGCTACCATTACACCTGATGAACAAAGGGTGGAGGAATTTAAGCTGAAACAAATGTGGAAGAGCCCCAATGGCACCATCCGTAATATTTTAGATGGTACCGTTTTCAGGGAGCCGATAGTAATGCAAAATGTACCAAGGTTGGTTACTAACTGGACAGCGCCGATCATTGTTGGCCGTCATGCTTTTGGCGACCAGTACCGTGCTACTGATACTGTAATTAAAGGCAAAGGAAAATTAACCATGACCTTTACACCAGAAGGCGGTGGCGAAGCCCAGACTTTTGAAGTGTACAATTACAAAGGCGATGGCGTTGCTATGTGCATGTATAATACCGACGAAAGTATTTATGGTTTTGCAAGAAGTTGCTTTAATATGGCGCTAAGCAAAAAATGGCCTTTATACCTATCTACAAAAAACACCATTCTTAAAAAATACGATGGCCGTTTTAAAGATATTTTTGAAGAAGTATATCAAAATGAATTTAAAGCCGCTTATACTGAAGCCGGCATTACTTACGAACACCGTTTGATTGATGACATGGTAGCCAGTGCATTAAAATGGAATGGCAATTTTGTATGGGCTTGTAAAAATTATGATGGTGATGTACAGAGTGATACTGTTGCACAAGGTTTTGGCAGCTTAGGTTTAATGACTTCTGTATTGGTTACTCCTGATGGCAGCACTATGGAAGCAGAAGCAGCGCATGGTACTGTTACCCGCCACTACCGTGACCATCAAAAAGGTAAACCCACTTCTACCAACCCTATTGCTTCTATTTTTGCATGGACAAGAGGCCTTGCCTTCCGTGGTAAATTAGACAGCAACCAGGCGCTGATAGATTTTTGCCTGGCTTTAGAAGCGGTTTGTATTGAAACAGTGGAGAGTGGTAAAATGACTAAAGACCTTGCCGTTTGTATTCACGGTAATAAAGTAAATCATGGTGATCATTATTTATACACCGAAGAATTTTTAGATGCTATTGATGAGAATTTGAAAAAGAAGATGGGGATATAAATTATTAAAAAGGGCAGCCATTTCGGCTGCCCTTTTTAATAATGTTTTAGTTTACTCTATGCACTCACCAATGGTTTATTTACTTTCATATTTCCAGTTCCTGCTTTTTCCTTCGGCCAGCCATGCTAAAGCAGTTGCCATTCTTTTGTTCCGGGTTTCTTCTGTCTTTGCACCGGTAATCCATTCCAGGTATTCTTTTTTGTGAGACCAGACAAAATTTTCAAAAATCTGTTTTGCTTTTTTATTTTTAATTAAAATCTTTTCAAAATAATCCGGTACAACCAATTCCTTATTATCTGCTGCTTTTGCTTTTGCAGGAAGCTTAATACCTTTGTCTGTTAATTGCATGGCTTCTTTTATCCAGGCCGTTATTTTTTTATCAGAAGGCATCTCTTTCAAAGAGCCGATTCTTCCCAAATGCCCCATAGCAGTTTCTGACTTTGCATTTTCCATCAGTAGGGCATCTTTCATCAATGCAGCTTTCCAAAAACCCATTACCGCATGTTGTTTAAATGATGCCATGTGGCAAAGCATTTCACCTTTGTAATCAAAAAAAGGCATACTCCATTTTATTTTTTCTTCCACATCGGGGCAGGCTTTGTGCACCAGCTCCCGTATATGGTTTAAAATGGGTTTTGCAAAATCAGCAGATTTGGCAATGTAAGCATCTACCGCTTTTTCTTTTTTTGACATAATGTAGAAGTAGGTTGAACTTAGAAACTAACCAGGTACCACTTCCCGTCTTTTTTTGTCATATTCAGGGTTTCTTTTTTGGTGCCATCGGGTCCGAAGAGAATTTCAACTTTTGCATTATCTCCTTCAATTACAGCTTCACCGGTAACTGTACCTTTTGAAAAATGTTCTTTAAAGTTTGCTTTTAATTCATCATCGCCTGTCGTTACATCACAAATATGTTTGCTGTCAGCATCTGGTTCCAAAGATGCATGGCACAGGTCTTTTAACTTGCTGTAATCACCGGTTTGAGCAGCACCAAAAATAATTTCGGCAACTCCTTTAGGTGTACTTTGATCGGGCCCTTTAGCAACCTCGGTGGTGCTGGCTGTTGATTTGTCTTTATCAGCTGCCGGTCCTTCAGATTTGTTATTGCAGGCAATAAATAATGTTGCTGTGATTATTGCTGCAGAAATAATTTTTTTCATAATTAATAATTTTGTTTTTGAGATTTAATACAGGGCTGTTAAAATAATAAAATAACTGTTTGCTTGTATATATTTTCTTTAATTAAAACCAACATCAGGCCTTTTTTGTAGCCGTACACATCCAGTCCCAGGGATATGGATCTTTTAGCCATTTGGGTGGTTTATGAAATTCGGTGGTCCAGCTGTAATTTATTTTTTTGATAAGTTGTACCTCAAAGCCT
>JAYVKT010000034.1:0-5637 GCA_043768195.1 Chitinophagaceae bacterium
CGCATACTCTGCGTTTACTTCATTTAAGATTATTCTGAATTTTGCATCCGTAATAGGAGCAAAAGCATTCGTTCCATCCTCATCGTCATCTTCGTCATCATCAGGCAGTGTTGCTATATAGTCATTTAATTCATTCTTGTTAGTAGTGCTATTAAGAAGAGCCGCAACCAAACCAAAATTTTCTTTATCTGTAATTCTTGTATAAGAGAGTTTTGCCAGTTTAAACCTCATGCTTTCAGCGTTTACCAATTGAATCAGGCCATTGGCTTGCTTTGAAGTAAATCTTTTATTGGTATTTGTAAATTCATTTTCCAGGAAAGTAGTTCTTAATGCAGATGATGCTTTCTTCTTTGTTGCAGCGTATAGTTTATTATATACTACAGAAGTAACAGGGGTAACTGAACCAACTCCCTGGTTTATCATACGTTTTTCAGTTGAACTTATTCCACCTGTGGAATTGATATCAATAGTCAAATCATACCCTTCCCGTAAGGTAAATGTTGATGTTGAGCTTATCGTCCTGTTATACTGGTTTCTGCGGACTATCTCCAGTGTATGTTGCCCGTTTGCAAGGCTATTAATAACAACAGCCTTTTCTTCATTAACTGTTGTATTGCTGATAGTATAGTATCGGTCATCCACAGCTATCTTACTTGTGCGGTTGCCTTTTACATTTAATGTAACGTTGCCGTAAGGTTCTGTTTGTGAAAAGGCAATATTACTAATTAGAGTTAAAACTACTATTAAGAATACTGTTCTCATATTTGTCATTTTTTTATAAAATAAGCCTCAAGTATTTGATTATATGTTTTATTCGTTAAATCTTACAACAATAACATCGTACAGTACTACTAACACAACAAGCATAGTATCCAGAATTACAGGTTACTGTACAAGATTGATTAAAAGGGGCTTCAGTAATTGAGCAAGAACTAGAACCTGCACCACCAGAAGTACAAGTTCCCAATGCACAAGAAACACCATCATCATCGTCAATAGGTGGTGTTGTTTTTAATTGTGTATTCTGATTATTAGCAAAATCTAACGTATTGAAAGGTTGCTTAAATTGGCTATCTTTAATTTTCTGTGTTGACCAACTTCCATTCATAAAACTAAACCCATACCCCAAATAATCGCTTTCAGAAATAGCTTTTGATATTGCTGAATTCTGTTTGATTTGAGTTATGTCATTTTTTTTATCTGAGGTGCCAATAAAGTATATTTTGTTTTTCGTTATGTTATAAAGTACTGCAAATTTTTTACTTTCTGGAATTTGAATTTCATACTCATCCGTTTCGCTAATATCTAATTTTAGAATACTCGTTTCAGAAAAAATCGTAATAGCTTTATCGAAATTTTCTTCAGAGGTGATGGTACTACGGCAAAGTAGCAAAATTGTATTTTGACTACTTTGTTTTAGATAAAGTTTTCCAGAAATTTTTAAATAGAGCTTTTCGCCAAGTGAATTTTCAATTGACTTAGATAAGTTCTGACCAATACAAGAGGATAATGTTATCGTCGTCAGGAATAGCAGAATAAGGAGATTCTTTTTCATAAATAATTTTTTTTAACGATTGAAATTCTTTTATCTGGTATACAATCAGACAACTATTGTACCAAGGCTTTTGGATATAGTTTCACCCGCCTATAGAACGAAAAATTATTTTAGCTCAAAAGTTTGGGGAGAAATCACCCCGTTATGATACAAAAAAAGGGCTTTGCCATTGCAAAGCCCTTTCATATTGCTAAAAATTGAATACTTATTTAGCCGCCTGTGCCCTTATCACATTCAAAGCACCACCAGCTTTAAACCACTCAATCTGTTGTTCATTGTAAGTATGGTTTACGGTAACATTATCAACAGAACCATCTTTATGATTTAATACAACGGTCAACGGTTTGCCGGGAGCAAAGGAAGTGAGGCCAACAATATCAATACTGTCATCTTCCTGAATTTTGTCGTAATCTTCTTTGTTGGCAAAAGTTAATCCGAGCATTCCTTGTTTCTTCAAATTGGTTTCATGTATCCGTGCAAAGCTCCTGACAAGTATTGCTCTTACTCCAAGAAACCGTGGTTCCATTGCTGCATGCTCTCTTGATGAACCTTCACCATAGTTTTCATCCCCTACAACGATACTACCTACACCAGCTGCTTTATATGCTCTTGCTGTAGCTGGTACTGCACCATATTCACCAGTCAACTGATTTTTTACTGTATCAGTTTTCTCATTGTAAAAATTGATAGCACCGATTAACATGTTGTTGGAAATATTATCCAAATGGCCACGGAACTTCAGCCAGGGACCCGCCATAGAAATATGATCCGTTGTACATTTTCCTTTTGCCTTAATTAATAATTTCAATCCCTTTAAATCAGTTCCCTCCCATGCTTTGAAAGGCTCCAGCAATTGCAGACGTTTAGAATCAGCCGCCACTTTTACCTGTATGCCACTACCATCGGCAGCAGGAGCCTGATAACCCGCATCCTCTACATCAAATCCTTTTGGTGGTAATTCAAAACCAGTTGGTTCTTTTAGTAATACATCTTCACCACTTGCATTTTTCAATTTATCTGTTAATGGGTTAAATGCAATTGTTCCCGCAATAGCCATCGCTGTAACGATTTCAGGGCTTGCCACAAAAGCATGGGTACTTGCATTGCCATCATTACGCTTCGCAAAATTTCTATTGAAAGAAGTAATGATTGTATTCTTCCTGTTAGGATCATCAATATGTCTTGCCCATTGACCAATACAAGGTCCGCAGGCATTTGCCAATACAACACCACCTACTTTTTCAAATGTATTAATGAAGCCATCTCTTTCAATGGTAAAACGAACCAACTCACTACCCGGAGTGATCGTAAATTCAGAATTTGCTTTCAATCCTTTGCTTACCGCATCTTCTACAATAGAAGCACTACGGCTTATATCTTCATAAGAAGAATTGGTACAGCTACCAATCAACGCTACTTCCAACTTAGCAGGCCAGCCATTTTCTTTTACGGCAGCAGCCATTTTAGAAATTGGCGTTGCAAGGTCTGGAGTAAACGGACCATTTACATAAGGCTCCAAAGTATTCAAATCAAGTTCAAGAACCTGATCATAATATTTTGCAGGGTCAGCATACACTTCAGCATCCGGACGAAGATGTTCCCTTACACCATCAGCCAGTGCAGCCACTTCTTCACGACCCGTTGCTTTCAGGTATGCACTCATTTTTTCATCATACGCAAACAACGAACAGGTAGCACCTATCTCCGCACCCATGTTACACACCGTTCCTTTACCTGTTGCACTCATGCTATCTGCACCTTCGCCAAAATATTCAACAATGGCACCGGTTCCGCCTTTTACGGTCAGTTGCCCGGCCACCCAAAGAATTACATCTTTACAACTTGTCCAGCCACTCATTTTACCGGTCAGTTTTACACCGATAACTTTTGGCATTTTTAATTCCCATGGAAGACCGGCCATTACATCCACTGCATCTGCACCACCCACTCCTATTGCTACCATTCCCAAACCACCGGCATTTGGGGTGTGAGAATCCGTTCCAATCATCATTCCTCCGGGAAAAGCATAATTTTCTAATACCACCTGGTGAATGATACCTGCACCGGCTTTCCAGAAACCGATTCCGTATTTATCTGATATGCTCGATAGGAAATCATATACCTCCCGGTTTGTTTCTATAGCGAGTTGCAAATCTTTTTTGGCACCTATTTTTGCCTGTATCAGGTGGTCGCAATGCACCGTAGAAGGTACTGCCACTTTGCTGCGGCCAGCGGTCATAAACTGTAACAGTGCCATTTGAGCTGTTGCATCCTGCATGGCCACACGGTCTGGGGCAAAATCTACATAATCCTTTCCACGGCTGTGTGCGGCAGCAGGTAATGTTCCATACAAGTGGGCATACAAAATTTTCTCTGTCAGGGTTAAAGGTTTACCAATCAATTTTCTGGCAGCGGCTACTTTACCCGGTAATTCAGCGTACACTTTTTTGATGAGATCTAAATCGAATACCATGGAGAAAAATTAAGAATTAAAAAATAATAATTAAGAATTTCTGATGTCAAAAAATAGTCCGGATTTTGGTAAATGCCGGCAATTGTGGACTACTGACCATGAACTTCTTAAAAGTGCTGCGAATTTACGAAGAAAGGGCTGTTTTTGGAATTGAAATTGGTGTAATTTACCAGGATTCTGTAAATTAGTGGAATGAACAAATTCAAAAGCTTTGTAGAATGGAATGCCTTTGGCGTTTGTTCGGCCATTGGCAACAGGATGGGTATTGCCACCAGCAGGATAAGGCAGTACTTTATGTACACTTCTCTCCTTACGATGGGTTCCCCAATTATTATTTATATGGTGCTGGCTTTCTGGCGCAATATGCGGAGGTATATCTGGGCTGCGAAAAGAAACCCCTGGTATTATTTATGATTGCTGATTAGAAGGCATCTTAAAAGGCAATTTATATCTCGCAAAGGCGCAAGGGCGCAAAGAAAACTTCCAGAAAATCAACCGTTGTGTTTTGGCGGCTTTGCGTGAAAATCATTTCAAAAATACTTTTGAGACAACTTCTAATTGTTTTGAAAAACTCAAATCAACTCCTTCAACTTCGCAACCACCGTATCTACTTCTTCTTTTGTATTATGCTTACAAAAAGAAAAGCGAACAGGCACTAAGTTGGGATTATTGCTGATAGCCCTGATAACATGGCTGCCCACATCCGCACCGCTGCTGCAGGCACTACCGCCCGATACACAAATGCCCTGCATATCCAAACTGAAAAGTAACATTTCAGATTTTTCGGTTTTAGGGAAAGCTGCATTTACCACCGTGTATAAACTTTGGCCGGCATAGTCGCCATTGAACTGCACACCGGGAATATTATTTTTCAACTGTACAATCATATAATCTTTCAGCGATTGAATATAGGCACTGTCTTTTTCCATGGAGGCATCTGCCAGTTCCAATGCTTTGGCGAAGCCAACTATACCATAGAGGTTTTCCGTTCCGGCTCTCATATTTCGTTCCTGTCCGCCGCCGAGTATTACCGGATTTATTTTGATATTATCATTCACATATAAAATACCCACTCCTTTCGGGCCATGAAATTTATGCCCGGCACCGGTAGCAAAATGTACTGGCTTGCTGCGAAGGTCTAATTTATAATGCCCCACCGTTTGCACCGTATCTGAATGAAAGATTGCATTGTACTTTTTACAAATTTCTCCTGCTGCATAAATATCCAATATGTTACCAATTTCATTGTTGGCATGCATCAGGCTTACAAAGCAACGTTGGGTTTTTGCAGCCAGTTGTTCTTCCAAATCATTCAAATCAACATGACCGTTGGGCAACAGCTTTACAAAACTGCTGGTCACCACATCTTTTTTATCCAGATGTTCTACTGCATGAAGCACCGCATGGTGTTCGATAGCAGAAGTAATAATATGCCTGCATCCCAAATCATTTATCGCAGCGGTGATTGCCATATTATCACTCTCTGTTCCGCCGCTGGTAAAGAAAATTTCTCCCGGATGTGCATTCAGAATTCTCGCCACCGTTTTCCGTGCCGTTTCAATCGCCATCCTGCTTTCTCTTCCATACGAATAAATAGAAGAAGGGTTGC
>JAYVKT010000035.1:0-2778 GCA_043768195.1 Chitinophagaceae bacterium
GGCATACGATGTAGTAGTTCTCGGAAGTGGCCCTGGTGGTTATGTGGCGGCTATCCGTGCATCTCAGTTAGGTTTTAAAACAGCAATTATTGAAAAAGAAAGTCTTGGCGGCATTTGTCTCAACTGGGGCTGTATTCCTACCAAAGCCCTGCTAAAAAGTGCACAGGTAATGGAAGACATCAAACATGCCGCAGGTTATGGTATTGAAGCAACAGGTACGGCAAACTTTGAGGCCGTTATTAAACGCAGCCGTGGAGTTGCAGATAAAATGAGCAAAGGGGTTCAGTTCCTGATGAAGAAGAATAAGATTGATGTGGTGATGGGTTTTGGCAAATTAAAGGCTAAAGGACAAATAGAAGTAACTGCTGCTGACGGCAGCAAAAAAATAGTTGAAGGGAAACATATCATCATTGCAACAGGTGGACGCAGCCGTGAGCTACCCGCACTGAAGCAAGATGGCAAAAAAATAATTGGTTACCGTGAAGCAATGAATTTGCCATCGCAACCAAAATCAATCATCGTAGTTGGCAGCGGGGCTATCGGTGTTGAGTTTGGCTATTTCTACAACAGCATGGGAACAAAAGTGACCATTGTTGAATTTTTGCCAAGAATAGTGCCGGTAGAAGATGAAGAAATTTCAAAAGAGCTGGAAAAGAATTTTAAGAAAAATGGTATTGATATAATGGTGAACAGTGAAATAACCTCTGTTGACACATCTGGTGCCGGTGTAAAAGCAACAATAAAAACTGCAACCGGGGAAGTAGTGTTAGAAGCAGACGTATTACTAAGTGCAGTTGGTGTGGCTGCAAATATTGAAGGTATTGGCCTGGAAGAACTCAGCATTAAAACAGATAAAGGCCGTGTGTTGGTTGATAAATATGGCCAGACAAATGTACCCGGCATTTATGCTATTGGTGACTGTGCACCGGGACAAGCCCTGGCCCACGTTGCCAGTAAAGAAGCCATCATTACGGTAGAAAATATCGGTTATAACGAAAAGAAATATAATCATCAGCCGGAAGCAATAGACTATAACAATGTACCAGGTTGCACCTATTGCTATCCTGAAATTGCATCTGTTGGTTATACAGAGAAGCAAGCAAAAGAAGCTGGCTATGAAGTGAAGGTTGGCAAATTTCCATTAAGTGCAAGTGGTAAAGCCTCTGCTGCCGGGCATACTGAAGGATTTGTGAAAGTAGTGTTTGATGCGAAGTATGGCGAATGGCTGGGCACCCACATGATTGGTTACAACGTAACCGAAATCATTATTGAAACAGTGCTGGGAAGAAAATTAGAAACTACTTACCATGAAGTGCTGAACAGCATACACCCCCACCCGACTATCAGCGAAAGTGTGAAAGATGCAATTGAAGTGGCATATGGCGAGGCAATACATCTGTAGAACTAAGGAATAGATAGGGGCTATTGGGAAAATTGAAACAAAAGTGTAAAGGATTACCGGGAAACTGTGATCTTTTTAATTTCATAAAATGGAGATCAATCCTGCAGGTGTCATTATAGCTTTTGTTCTCTTATTCGTGATTGCATTTTTTGCAGCGATGTTTATCGTTATGATACTGCAGATAATGAATGTGATTCGAATTAAACGTAATGCAGATTTTTTGCTCATCAGTTTTGGAGTTGCGGCCATCCTTCTTATCGGTTTCTGGATTTTCAAAACCAAGTTTCGAAAGAGCATCAATTCTTCAGACAAAATTGATATAGTTTCCGATACCACTATCAAGTCCGCAGCATCTGACACTACAACCTACAAATGAAAAAGCCCCCCATTTTACCGGAGGGCCTTGCTTGCCGTTAGTATTAGTTTGGTTGCGACACTATAACTTGATGAATCTCATTTTCATAGACTCCCCGTCATCCTTTTTCGCTGCAAGGAAATAAATGCCTGCCTGCAGCCTGCCGATGCTTATTTTCTGATTTTTAGACGTAATCATCACATTCATAACAATTTGCCCTTGCATATTAGTCACAAAAATAGTTTTGCCAATCCAGCGAATATCATACGCCAGATCCAGATTAATCTCATTATTAGCCGGGTTGGGGTATAATTGAGGGTGCAGCCACCTGGGATCTTCTGTTGGTAAAGGAGATTCTGCAATCAGTGGTGGCATCAACCCTTTAGATGAAAGAATAGAAGTCCTTGCACTACCTGTGGCAAACAAGGCCATCATTCTCGCCTTTTGCCCTTTGGTAAACATGTTGATGCAGGCGTCGCTGGTAAAATCCATATAGTTCATGTACATGTCCCCATAAGGCCCGTTGCCGCAGGTAATGCGAACAGTAGTTGGGCAGCCTACCGTGTAGCTCGCCTGTTTTGGTGTATCGCTTACACCATCATCACCGCAATATTCATCGCCCCAAAGATGTTTCAGGTTTAGCCAATGCCCCGCTTCATGCACAGCAGTTTTTCCCAGATCGTAACCGGTAGTGCCGCCGCCAGTTCCAAATGCCGTATATGAAATAACTAATCCATCTTTATTTTCTTCTCCGCCGGGCATGGTGGCATAACCGGCAAATTTATCAAGGTTACAAACCCAGATGTTCAGGTAGCTTTTAGTATCCCATGCATCATCTCCCATTGAAGAAGAAAATTTCATCACATCATCCGCTTTCCATTTAGTAATGGGAGTGTATTTACGAACAATACCGGAAGTTGACCTCCGCTTCGGATCTGAAGTGGCTAGTTGAAATTCTATTTCACAATCAGCTGCCAACTGCCGGAAATAAGCCGGTGTGTTGGAAGTATCTGTATTGCGG
>JAYVKT010000036.1:0-10558 GCA_043768195.1 Chitinophagaceae bacterium
CCGAAACCCATGACTCACGGCTTCACTCAAACTTACTAAACTATGCGATTGATTGTTGTACTCTTCTTGTTTATTTCCATAAACGGTTTTGGCCAGTGGAAAGACTATAAACTCAGCGTAAAAGGCGATACGCTTAACCGGGTGGATCTGAACGGGAAAAAGCAGGGCCCCTGGGCTATACATGTGGATGATCTGCGGGGAGAAAGGGGCTTCGAGGAAGAAGGTTATTTTGAAAATGATCAAAAAACAGGCACCTGGAAAAAATTTTCTTTAGAAGGGGTAAAAATAGCTGAGGAAAATTATACCTGGGGAAAACTAAATGGGCGGCAGCAATACTTTACTTACAATGGCGGCCTGCTGCGGGAAGAGGGCTGGCGGGCTATGGATCCAAAGATTGCATACGATACCGTGCCCGTAGTTGACCTGAAAGATCCTTCTAAAATAATAGACTGGGTGGTGGTAAAAAACGAAGGCGTTGCATTGAAACATGGTAAATGGACATTTTATGATCCGAGAGAAGGAACAATTGAAGCCACCGAGTTTTATGTAATGAATAAACTACGAACAGAAGAAGATGAAATGTTGGGCGATGATGAAATAAAGCCCATCAACGTTAGTGATGGCAAAGCAAAATCCGATTCAGCAACAAAAAAAGCATTATCCAAATATGCCCCCATTGCAGAATATGAAAAGAAAAATTCGGGTAAGAAGAAAGTTAAAGTGAGGGATGGCAATACGGGGAACCTGCCGAAGCCATAGGTTTTACTGGTCGCAGGGTTTGGCGACGGTGTATTTAACGTTCACTTTTTTATGATCTTCCTTTCCGGTTGTTTGATTAGTAAATCTGATTTCAACGGGTACATTGTACACCCCTGGGTTTTTAGGAACTTTCATTTTATATATCGAAAAACCTTCTTCACTTAGTCCGACTTTTGCTCCATTAATAATTATTATCGGTTGTGCTGATTTACTAAAGGCTCCAACACCTGCGTTGATTTCTAATTCACTTCCGGGCTTTAAGTAATTGCTGTTTTGACCTACAATTGCGGAATAGCTATCAAAAATCATAATGGTGCAGCCAACTTTTATGTTACAAAAAATTACAGTTTTGTTTTCGGCTATTTTAATTTCGGTTTGTAGCGATGTAAGCAGATTCCGGATTGAAGAATGGGAAATTTGCTTTGATATGACGTTTTTTCCCGCAGTCGTATCTCCCCCTAACAGGCTGATGCTTTTATTGACAAATTGAAAATCTTTCTCGAACACTTTTTTTATGTCAGGATCAATAGCAAAGGTGTTTTCTTTATATTCATTTGCGGCAAGGAGTAGCTTTAGCATGGAAGTATCGTCAATTTTCACATTTGATTTCAGCATTTCAATTTGGTTAAACAACTTTTTTGTTTCCTGCCTGATCAATTCAGCTTTTGAGTACCAGATTTCTGCCCTTTCTTTTGTGCAATAATCGGTTGTTTTCTCCTGAAGTGCTTTCATTGTAGTTTCAGTGGAAAGGTTTATCACCCTACTTGAGTTTACAAGGCTTTCTTCCATTTGCTTTATTATTTCATCAGATTTATTTTGCTGCGAACAAGAAAGTAGTAAAACAGAGAACAGTAACGAAGTGGCAACTAAGCGGAAGAAGGCAGGGCGTTGCATAGGCTTTTATTTTCTAAACGTTCATACCCAGCCTTTATTATAACCTATTTCTTGCTCCTGAAATAATTGCTAAAAAATAACAACTGGTACTGCACCGCATTTCTCCAGTAAAGCCAGTCGTGTTTGCGGGGTGTTATCTTTTTCTTCTTTTTAACCAGGCATCTGTTTTTCTTACAAATGGGGCGGTTTTATCAATAAGAATATTTTTATCTATAGTAATCAGGTATAGGCAATTATTTTGTATGCAAAGATCATATAGATAATTATCCTTGGCATCCAAAGACATCCGGTAAACATTTCTGGGTGCTGCAATAATAATAAACGGAGAAATCAATTGAATGATTTTATCTGCTTCATTGACTGAAAAATCAAACCCATCAATCAGAGCCTCATGTATTTCACCAAGCAAGTAGTTGTCTGCAAAAATCAATAAATTATTTTCGGCAATATAGCGAAGCAAAGTGGTAGTTCTGAAATGTCCGGCATATTTGACCCATACACAGCTATCAATGCAACAATTTTTTTGTACTGGCATATCTTTTACGGCGGATAGAAGTGGTGAGGGTTACAATTTCTTCATCAGTCTTTTTTATCAGGGGTTTCTTTTTCTTTAGCTGTGCCTCAAAGGCTTTCAGTTCACTTAGCGCATCGGTTGAGAACAATTGAAGCTTGAGTATTTGTTTTTCCTCAGTAGAAAGTTTTCTGACTGCTGACAGCGCCGTTTTAAAGGAATCAGAGGTCTTTATTTTTGTAATAGCTGGCATAATGATTTTTGCTTACTATAAATATAAGATTTTAACTGTATCTATCTTATTCTTATTTCACCTATTTCCTGAAATAATTGCTAAAAAATAACAACTGGTATTGGATTGCATTGCTCCAGTAATTCCAGTCATGTTTGCCGGGGCGTTCAGTGTACTCATGCGGTATTTTCAGCTTCATCATTTTTTCATGCAGTGCATGATTAACTGTATAAAAAAAATCATCTGTGCCACAGTCAATAATAATACTGATGGAATCTTTTGGGTATTGCTCAACTACGGTAACCACTGAATAATTTTTCCAGTTGTGAGCAAAATGCAATGAGTCGCCAATTTTATCCTTTAATTGCCAGCTTCTGGCAAAAGGCTGCAGATCCACACCACCACTCATGCTGCCGCAAGCACCAAAAGTATTTGCCTGCCGGAAACCAAGAAACAAGCCGCCATGCCCACCCATACTGAGACCGGTAATGGCTCTTGATTTTCTGTTTTTTATTGTAGTATAATGGCTGTCTATATAATCAGGCACTTCTTTACTTATATATGTTTCAAAACGAATAGCAGAATCTACGGGACTGTCTAAATACCAACTGTTATAACCTCCATCCGGACAAACTATCATCATTTTGTATCTGTCTGCATAGTCTTTTAGTTCCGGCACCCTTATCAACCAGTTGGCATACCAGCCACTGTGCCCATGCAATAAATACACTACAGGATAATTTTCTTTTTTCTTACTGGCAGGTTTTATTACCACACATTTATAGGCTTTTTGCATGGCGGTGCTATAAATAGAAACAGTGTCAACCGTAGCGGCTAAGGAATCAACTGTAAAGAAAATAAGAAACGTAAATGATAATGTTTTCCTAACCATAATTAAAAGTAAGGATTATCGTAAACCCACCCCTTATGTAAAGTCATTTATTATATGAAACTGATGCCCCTCCGGGGAGGGGATGGAAACTCTGCCAGGCTAAGATGAATGGAAAAAGCCATCTCTTTTGAGGGATGGCTTTTGATAAAACGATTTAACCTTTTTGGTCTGTGTTATCCTATTCGGAGGAGTTAGAGGGTTGTCTTTTAAAATCCTTTTTTCTTTTCTTCTGCTTTTTGCATCGGATTGCCGGACTGATTGCCGCCGCCCCTTGCACCACCCTGTCTTCCTTTAAATACAGAAAACTTAGACGGTTCCGGAATAGTGTTCCAACTGTTGTTGCTTTCATTAATGTCAGCCGTTTCCCTGTAAGGATCTAATTTTACTGATGCCACTTCTTTATCCTTGATAAAAGTTTTTATCACTTTGCTTTCATTCAGCCGCCACACCTGTGCAGGAATTCGATCCACTTCTTTTGTACCATCTTTATAAGTCCACTCTACAATAATAGGCATTACCAATCCACCCTTGTTGCTGAAGGTAAGCTCATACATATTTTTGTTACCATACTTTTCTTTTTCCTCAGTCGTTAAGCCCTCAGGTTTATTACCGGGAATAGTTACTTCAAACTTTGCTGTATCATATGCTTCGATGCCACGGGCATATCTCCAGTAAAAATCCCGGATAGAAGTATCGGCATCTGTTTGAAAGTTGATTTTTTTATCTTCCCTGTTCCTGATTTTTGAAATATCATCAAATGTGGATACCTGTGGTTTATCAACGGGACGTTTCATCGTTGTTTCTTTTGATTCAGGCTGCACTGCTGCTACATCCGCTTTTGCATATTTTATAGTATCCAGCGAAATATCACAAACCTCCGTGCTGTAGAACCAGCCTCTCCAAAACCAATCAAGGTCTTCACCACTTGCATCTTCCATAGTGCGGAAGAAATCAGCCGGCTCCGGATGTTTAAAAGCCCATCTTCTTGCATATTCTTTGAAAGAGTAATCAAACAACTCACGGCCCATGATGGTTTCTCTTAAAATATTCAAGCCTGTGGCAGGTTTTGAATAAGCATTCGGCCCAAATTGAACAATGTTTTCGCTGTTGGTCATTATGGGCTCTAATTGCTCTTTCGGCAACTTCATATAATCAGTAATAAATGCAGCAGGGCCACGGCGGCTGGGAAATTTATTATCCCAAAGCTCTTCGGTGAGGTATTCTACAAAAGTATTCAGGCCTTCATCCATCCAGCTCCACTGACGTTCATCGCTGTTGATGATCATCGGAAAAAAGTTGTGGCCTACTTCATGTATCACCACACCCAGCATTCCATTTTTTGTGCCTTCGCTGTAAGTACCGTCTTTTTCTGTTCTGCCAAAGTTGAAACAGATCATCGGGTATTCCATTCCATTGGCTGCTTCTAAACTTTGTGCCACGGGGTAAGGGTAGGGGATGGTAAACTTGGAATAAGTTTGTATGGTATGCTCCACCGCTTTGCTTGAAAACTTGCGATACAAGCCATAAGCTTCTTTGGCATATCCACTCATACACATTACTTTTTTTCCTTCCACTTTTGTGGCTAATGCATCCCAGATAAATTTCCGTGAAGATCCCCAGGCAAAGTCACGGACATTCTCTGCTTTGAATATCCAGGTTTTCTTGGCAGTACTTTTTTGTTTTTCTGCCGCTTTTGCTTCTGCCAATGTTACTATTTCTATTGGTTCTGATGATGTTTGTGCTTTGTTCCAACGGGCCATTTGTGCAGGGGTAAGAACAGCAGCAAAGTTTTGGCCTTCACCAGTAGAGAGTATCACATGGTCGGCGGGAACAGTCATAGCTACTTTAAAATTTCCAAAGGTTAACGCAAACTCACCACGGCCGGTGAACTGGTGATTTTGCCAGCCCTGAAAATCGCTGTACACACAAAGACGGGGATACCATTGTGTCATGGTAAAAAGATGATTGCCATCTTCAGGAAAATATTCATAACCACCACGGCCGCCACGGCCCATGCGATCAACTATTTTATAATTCCAGTCTAATTTAAAAACAAAACGTTGTCCCGCCTTCAACGGAGCAGGCAGTTCTACCCGCATCATTGTTTTGTTCACTGTATATTTTAATGGTTTGCCAGCAGCATCTGTCAATTTCAAAATATTAAAACCATAACCATTATCTGTTTTTGCTTCATCATTTCTGTCTAATTGCTGCGGACTTGTCTGACGGCTCATGGGATTTGCAGTTTGGTAGTTGGCATTGTTCACACTGCTATGCTGGTTCTCATCAAGCTGCAACCATAAATAAGTTAGCACATCAGGAGAGTTATTGAAGTAAGTAACTGTTTCGCTGCCATTGAGTGTAAGATTTTTTTCATCCAACTCACATTTAATATCATAGTCGCAACGTTGCTGCCAGTATTTGGTGCCCGGTGCGCCGCTGGCTGTACGGTATTCATTGGGAGTGGGGAAAGTACCGCCCATCTGCTCAAACTTGTTGCCATGATTGCTGTTGGGATTGTTTTGAATGTTTTGACTAAAACCTGAAATGCTAAAACAAATTGTAATCAACAGACAAGAAATGAATTTTTTCATTTTGTAATATGATTTTTATGAATGATGAAATTACCAATGCTTTCAAAGCTAAGATAAATAGGCTAATGGATGAAACGATTGAATGCTGACAGGATAGAAATTACATCAACGGCGGGGAGAAAGGTTGGATAGTCTTTAAAACACAAAAGCCATCTGTTTTTAAACAGATGGCTTTTGTAAAGTAGTTGGCCCTTTGTGGGTCTGTGTGATGCGGTTCTCCCCCTTGGGGGAGTTAGAGGGGCCGGACTGTATTTTTAAAACCCTTTCTTTTCCTGTGCCTTTTGCATCGGGTTGATGCCCTGCTGCGGGCCTGCATTTTGCTTTTGCTTAAACACCTTGAACTTGTTTGGAGGCTTAATGTCGCCATAGGTATTATTACTTTCATCCACATCGGCTGTTTCTTTGTAAGGGTCTAATTTTATAGAAGCAACCTCTTTATCCTTCAGAAAAGTTTTGATAACCTTCTTTTCATTTTTTCTCCATACCTGTGCTGGTATCCTTTCTATTTCTTTGGTGCCGTCTTTATATGTCCATTCAAGGATGATGGGCATTACCAAACCGCCTTTATTGCTGAATGAAACTTCGTACAGATGTTTGTTGCCATATTTTTTTCTGCCTTCTTCATCTAATGCTTCTGTTTGTGGTTTTACTACTATAGGATATTTTGTTGTATCATACTTTTCAATATCCCTTGCATATCTCCAGTAAAAATCCTGGAGGGCAGTATCTTTATCTGTTTCAAAAACAATAGTGGCATCTGCTTTATTCCTGATTTTTGACAGGTCTTCAAAATCATTAACAGCTGGCTTGGGCAATGATCTGTAAACGGTGGTATCTTTTATCTGTTGTGGAATAGCTGTTACATCCGGCACGGCATATTTTACGGTGTCAATAGAAATGTCACAGGCATCAGTACCATAAAACCAGCCCCGCCAGAACCAATCCAGATCTTCGCCGGTAGCATCTTCCAATGTCCTGAATAAGTCGGCAGGCGTAGGTGATTTAAAGGCCCACCGTTTTGAATATTCCCGGAATGCATTGTCAAACAACTCACGGCCAACAATCGTTTCTCTTAAAATATTTAAACCAGTTGCTACTTTATCATAAGCATTTGCACCAAAATTGTTGATGTTTTCAGAATTAGTCATAATGGGTTCCAGTTGGTCTTTGGGTAATTTCATATAATCTGTAATAGCAGAAGGAACGCCACCATCAGACGGAAATTTATTATCCCAGAGTTCTTGCGCCAGGTATTGCATATAAGAATTTAGTCCTTCATCCATCCATGTCCATTGTCTTTCATCACTGTTAATGATCATTGGGAAAAATGTATGGCCTACTTCATGAATGATAACTAAGATGGCAGCATTTTTTGCTCCTTCAGAATACGAACCGTCAGGCAATGCCCTGCCCGGGTTGAAGGAGATCATCGGGTATTCCATTCCCTGGTTGCCTTCTACACTTATGGCAACCGGATAGGGATAGGGGATAGAGAATTTAGAATATGTTTTTAACGTATGTGCCACAGCTTTTGTAGAATACTTGCTGTAGATGGGATAGGCTTCTTTGGCATAATAGCTCATCGCCATTGCTTTCTTTCCTTCTATAAAAGCAGGCATAGCGTCCCATACAAAACGGCGGGAGGATGTCCAGGCAAAGTCACGAACGTTGTCTGCTTTATAAATCCATGTCTTGCGGGCACTACTTTTTTGTTTGGATGCTTTTAGTGCTTCATCCAATGTTACTATTTGCAATGGTTCTTTCGTTGTTTGTGCTTTTTGCCAACGGGCCATTTGTGTGGCAGATAATGTTTGTGCATAGTTCTGGCATTCACCAGTTGCACCCAGAATATGGTCAGCAGGCACTGTCATCTGCACTTTAAAATTTCCAAAGCATAAAGTAAACTCACCGGTTCCGGTAAACTGGTGGTTTTGCCAGCCCTGGTCATCGCTGTACTTGCAAAGCCGGGGATACCATTGTGTCATGGTATAATTATTATTGTTATCCTCAGGAAAATTTTCATAACCACCTCTTGCACCACCAAAGCGTATAAAATCGCCCCGGTTGACGATTTTATAGTTCCAGTCCACTTTAAAAACGAATTTTTGCCCCGGCTTTAGCGGAACTGACAGATCCACCTTCATCATCGTTTTGTTGATGGTGTATTTGATCGGCTTTCCTGCTGCATCTACTAGTTTGGTAATATTAATACCATAGCCATTGTCCCCCTTTTTTTCTTCAAAGCGATCCAGCACTTTATCTGTGTATTGTGTGCCGATTGTGTTTTGTGTTTGATAATTGGCGTTGTTAACAGTGCTGTGCTGGTTCTCATCCAACTGCATCCAGAAATAGCTTAGTGTTTCCGGTGAGTTGTTGAAGTAAGTAATGGTTTCGCTGCCGGTTAGTTTATTATTGGCTTCGTCCAGCTCACATTTTATATCATAGTCCACCCGCTGCTGCCAGTACTTAGGGCCGGGTGTGCCACTGGCAGTTCGCTGCTCGTTTGGCGTTGGCAATATAGTTCCTAACTGCTCAAACTTGTTGGCATGGTTGGAACTGGCATTGTTCTGAATGTTTTGTGCCTGTACTATTGAAACTATTGTCAACAGCAGGCAACACAGTAAGAGATGTTTCTTCATGACTTTTCTTTTTTATAGGTAATCTATCGAGTGACATTTTTAAAGCGATACCGAATACCGCAGCAGACAAGAAAATAACCCAGTCCCGACGGTTTACTTTTAATATCGTTACAATAAAGTGTGATAGCAAAAGCAAAACGGCTACAACAATAATTTGCCCTGCTTCTAATCCTACGTTAAATGCAAAAAGGCTCCAACCAAGATTCTGATCATCGGCCAGAATAAAACGTATTGAATTGGCAAAACCCATTCCGTGTATTAAACCAAACAACAAGGCTAAAAAATAATTAATACGTATTGTTTTTGGGGTAAATTTTTTCTGAAACAAATTTGAAAGAGCTGTTATTACAATCGTAACGGGAATAAGAAATTCAACCCACTTGCTGTTAAAGCGTATTACATCAAATACACTCAAGGCAAGGGTGAGAGAATGGCCTATGGTAAAAGCAGTAACCAATATCAGCACCTGTTTCCAGTCTTTTATAAGATAGATAGCCGCCAGGGCTGCAATAAATAATTGGTGATCCAGCGCATCTTTACTGATGATATGCTCCCAACCATAACGGAAATAAAATCCAAAGTCCTGCATCTTATTGAAAACTTAAGCCGTCTTTTGTGCTGAAAAGATTTACACTGCCGGTAATAAAGAGGTCAAAATAAACCAGACTTTTGTAAGTATGAAATATATTGTGTCAATGGCGGCATCTGTCTATAAATGGTTGATTATTCCTGTTCTGGTTTTGGTTTTAACCTCGGCCGGGCATAAAACCCCGCATCCCTTCCATGTAAGCGTAGTGGAAATAGAGCATAATGCCGCCGATAAAACACTGGAGATTAGCTGTAAAATTTTTACTGACGACTTTGAAACCACACTGGCAAAAAATTATAAAACTAAAGTTGACCTTATTAATCCTCCCAATAAAGCGGCGATGGACACATTGGTCAAAAAATACATCCTGTCACATTTATCCATTAAGGTAAACGGTAAGCCGGTTATTCTTGATTACATCGGGTTTGAAAATGAAAACGAGGCGGCGTATGGCTATATCCAGGTGGAGAATGTTTCATCTGTCAGCAAATTGGAAATTACCAACAGTATTCTTTACGATAAGTTTGATGATCAAACAGGTATTATGCATGTGAAAGTGAACGGAAACAGGAAAAGCACCAAATTGAATTATCCTGATAAAGAAGCGGTGTTTAGCTTTTAAACTCGTTTAATCTTCAATCTCTTCTTTCAATTCTTCACTTAGCGTTACCAGCACTTTATCAATCCGGTGGCCGTCCATATCTATCACTTCAATCTTAAACCCTTTCCAATTTAATTTATCCCCCTGTTTGGGAATTTTTTCTAATTCATGCAATATAAACCCTGCCAGTGTATCAAAGTCATGTTCGCCTTCATTCATCCATTCTGTTTTTTCAAACCGGGTAAGGAAGTCGTAAAAAGGTATTTGCCCATCTACAAGATAGGTTCCATCGTCTCTTTTTCTTATTTCATAATCATCTGCATCGGGCTGCGGCATATCGCCAACGATGGCTTCCAGAATATCATTTAACGTTAACAGGCCGAGTATGCTGCCATATTCATCAACAATAAAAGCCGAATGAATTTTTGATTCCTTAAATTTTTCCAGCACCTGGTAGGGAGAATTATTTTCGGGTATAAAAAGAGCCGGCTGCATAATTTCTTTAAACAAGGTACTGTCCGGGCTTACATATAAATCTTTTATGGACACTACTCCTTTAATATTGTCAACAGTTCCGTCGCAGATGGGGTAAGCAGAGTGAGGCTCCTGCAATATTTTTTCTTTGATTTTATCTTCATTGTCGTCCAGGTTAAACCAAATGATATCACTTCGGTGTGTCATCAGCGAAGTGATATTGCGGTCGCCGAGATGAAAAACCCGTTCAATGATCTCCTGTTCTGCTTCATCGATCGTGCCTGCCTGGGTTCCTTCGCCGATCAGGGTTTTGATCTCTTCTTCTGTTATGGCATCATCTTTCGATCTTTTGATGCGGAAAATGCGGAAGAAC
>JAYVKT010000037.1:0-7084 GCA_043768195.1 Chitinophagaceae bacterium
GAGTGGCACGGCATTGCCCCTAATGATGAACAGTTAGCAAAAGCATTAGCACAACTGCCGGAAACATTAGGAGATTATTAGTCCATAAGACGGAAAGTCAAAAAGTCGGAAACTTTATTCTAGCAATAGTCTTTCTGACTTTTCTGTCTCCGGACTTTCCGACTTTATTCACTTCGTAATGAAAAATCCTGCACGGCCGCTTTTCTGGAGGGTAGCCAGGAAGCTATCAATGCAATTACAAAAACAGTGGCGCCTACCAATACAAAATCCATTAGCCGGAGCTTGACAGGAAAATAGCTGATTAAAAAAGAACCGCCTGCCAGGGGAATCAAATGAAACTGCATTTGCAGCCAGGCAATTAACAAGGCCAGCAACATACCAATGCCACCGCCAATTAAAGCCAGCAACATCCCCTCGCTTAAGAATATGCGTTGAATAAAATTTTTATTCCCTCCCAGTGCATGAAGCACACTGATGTCCTTTTGTTTTTCCAGTACCAGCATCGTTAATGCCCCAATCATGTTAAACGCTGCTATAACCAGTATAAGACAAAGTACCCCGTAGATAACCCATCGTTCCATGTTCATAACTGCATAAAGGCTGCGGTTCTGCTCATATTTATTTTGCACTAAATATGCATCACCGAAAATTTTCTTCACTTCCTTTTTTACATCTCCGGTAGTGGAAGCATCTTTTAATGCAATCTCTACACCGGTATAATCATTAGCACCCAGGCGCAGCGATTTTTTTACAAAATCAATATTGGTAATACCATACTTATTATCAAAATCCTGCTGAATACGAAAGGCCGCTGAAGACCGGATGGTATCATTACTGATTCCATTCAGTTCATCAAACTGTTCTGTATCTGTTTTGCGGGGCAGGTGGATTTTTAAGGTAAAAATATTTCTGTCGGCCTGTATGCCTAATGCGCCTTCTACGCCGGCGCCTAAAATTAATTTTGGCACTTCTTCATTTCCAAGGTCATAAATACCTTCACCCAGCAAATTATCAGCCACTCCCGAAACATAGCGGTAGTTTTCATCAACCCCTTTCAGATAAACAACGGATTGATAATCCCCATTTTTCACCAATGCCTTTTCTTCCACCACCAGTGAATAATTTTTGATATCCTCAAGGCCTTTTAGTTTTTGTAATTGTTCAGGAGTAATGGTTATCAGTTTTCCGGCGGCAGGAGAAACTTTCAGGTCGGTATAAAAAGAGGAGTATAAAGATTTCACCAGACCTTCAAATCCGTTAAAAACACTTAATACCAAAATCAACGCAGTGGTACCGATAATGATAGCGGTAATGCTTATCCATGCAATGATGTTAATAGCATTGGTAGATTTTTTTGCTTTAAAATATCGCCAGGCAAAGAGGAAATGCATAATGCCCCTATCCCCTGAAGGGGAATTTTTAATTATTTAATATCGTTAATGCAGCACAACCCATTTTATTACTCCCCTTTAGGGGTTGGGGGTTTTTCCTGTTCTATTTTTTTAAATAGCTCTTCCATTTTAAATACATGGTCCAGGGTGTCGTCCTGAAAAAATTTCAATACCGGAATGCTGCGCAACTGGTGGCGAACTTTGGCCGCCAGTTCTTTTTTAATCTCATGGTGCCGGTCTGCTATCTTACCCAAAGCGGCTTTTACATCCTTTACCTGAAAAAAACTAAGGTAAAACCTTGCTTCCAGCAGGTCGGGTGTCACTTTTACTGATGAAATGGAAACCATTCCCCCGTCAATCATGCCCAGCCCCAATCGCTGAAAGATGATATTCATTTCTTCATTCAACAAGCCAGCTATCTGTTTCTGCCGTTTTCCTTCTTCCATTCGTTATTTTTATTTTAATAATGACCACTAATTCCGGATAAAACAAAGGTAATCTTGTTATCAACAGTTTGTTGCAACAGGTTTTCATTCGTTGCCAGGTTTCCTCTTATTGCCTCCGCATGATAAAGGTGAAAAACAACTGCCCCAAATTTAATAAACCGGAGTTTGATACCGGCATTACAAAGCCGGGCTGCCAAATCATTATCTTCTTTGCCCCAGCCTTTGAACGCCTCGTTATATCCATTCACTTTTACCAGGTCGCTTTTCCAAAAGGCCATATTTGCTCCTAACACATACTTGTATTGTTTGCTACCCCTTTGTATAAAATAATTAAGCTGCATTAAAAGAAAATTTCTGAAAGCATTAAACCGCTTGCCAAGATGGGATGAAAAAAAAGAAGGCTGCCGGTATTGCTGTTGTTGAATTACGGTACTTGAAAAGGCCGCATCCAAAAGGCTTCTGGCACCGCTGATACAGGTATTTTTTTTTGCCATGCGAATATGATCTTTAATAAAATGCCGGTGCAGTATAATATCGCCATCTGTTTGAATAATATAATCGCCGGAAGCTTTTGCAAAAGATTTATTACGGATAGCTGCCAGTTGAAACCCATCATCAGGCTGCCAGACATGAACAAACGGCACCGGCGAATTTGCTGCAAATTCATCTACCAGTTGCTTTGTAGCCGGACCAGAGCCATCATCGGCAATCACAATTTCATCGGGCAGTATAGTTTGTGCCAGCACTGCCTGAAGGCAAAGCCGCAACATATCCGGACGATTGTAAGTGGAAATAACAAGGCTTACTGAAAAAGATTTCATTTATTGATTCCCTTTATTAAAAATAGCTTTAAAGTTTATGGCTATTTCTCATCTGGTTTGGGGTAAGGTCGTAAAATTAGTTACTTTGCCCCGTTTAAGCGACATATAGCACCATGAGGAAATATTCCCGGATTTTCAGTTATTTAAAGAGTTACAAAAGCAAGATTGCACTTTACTTTCTTTGTATCATCCTTTCCGTTGTGTTCGGCATCGTATCGTTTGCCATGCTTTCGCCATTTTTTGATTTGATTTTTAACAGTAATGCGGCCAGCTCCGTTCCAAAAGCAGATTCGGCTGCTATGGAAAATTTTCGCAGCCTTGTTCTCGGGCAAATACATAACATGAAGCCGGTAGCCGCCCTTGCTTTGATTTGTATTATCATTATCATCTCCATTTTGCTGAAAAACATATTTCTTTATTTTTCCTTTTACATTCTCAATCCCTTAAAAAATAAAATCGTTAACACACTTCGTTCGGAACTTTACAATAAAATATTACAACTGCCTATTGGCTATTTTACTGAACAACGAAAAGGCGACCTCATCAGCCGGACTACCAATGATATTTACGAAGTGGAAGGTTCTGTTGTGGGCACACTGGAAGGATGGGTTAGGGATCCCTTAACCATTATCATCAACTTCGCCGTATTATTTTATATCAGCCCACAGTTAACTATTGCTATACTGGTTTGCATTCCTGTGATTGGTTTTATTCTTGGCAGAATTTCCCGTTCGTTAAAAAAACAATCCAGCGAAGCTGCCATAAAACAAGGCGAATCATTATCCATACTGGATGAAACGCTGAATGGCCTGCGGGTAATAAAAGCATTTAATATTGAATCATTACTCAAATCAAGATTTGAAAAAACAAACGACGACCTGCTGACGGCAAAAAATAAAATCAGCCGCCGCCGGGATCTGGCTTCTCCGGTTTCTGAATTTTTAGGTGTGGTGGTGTTTGTAGGCATCCTTTGGTTTGGCGGGCAATTGGTATTGGGAAAACAAATTCCCCTGGCTCCTGCCACTTTTTTATCGTACCTCGCTTTGTTTTATAATATTATCAACCCGGTAAAATCATTGTCCACTTCGTTTAGTAATCTGCAAAAAGGCTCAGCAGCCATTATGCGGATAGAAGAAGTGCTGAACACCCCGGTGACGGTAGATGATAATCCCAATGGTAAAAAATTAATTGCTTTCAACGAGTCAGTTGAATTTCGTAATGTAAGTTTTGCCTACAGCGATGCTGTAATACTTGACGGTATAAATTTTACCGTAAAAAAAGGGATGACGGTTGCATTAGTGGGATCATCCGGCGCAGGCAAATCAACCCTGGCTGATTTGGTTCCAAGATTTCATGATGTAACCGGTGGAGAAGTATTGATAGATGGTGTAAATATTAAAGATTACTCATTGCATTCCGTTCGCAGCCAGATGAGTATTGTAACACAAGAACCTATTTTGTTTAATGATAGTATTGCCAACAATATTGCATTGGGCCAGCAAGGGGCAACAGAAGAACAAATAATAGAAGCGGCAAAAATTGCCAATGCCCATAATTTTATTATTAAAAAAGAAGGCGGTTACAATAGCAATATCGGCGACCGTGGCAGCAAACTTAGCGGCGGCGAAAGACAGCGGTTGACCATAGCAAGAGCTGTATTAAAAAACCCGCCAATACTTATTTTAGATGAAGCCACTTCTTCCCTTGATACAGAAAGTGAACGGTTAGTACAGGATGCTATTAATAATATGATGCAGAACCGCACCAGCATAGTTATTGCCCATCGCCTGTCCACCATCCGCCACGCCAATGAAATTATTGTATTGCAAAAAGGGAAAATTGTGGAGAGAGGCAGTCATGATGAATTGCTTTCACAAAATGGTTTTTATAGAAAGCTGGTTGAAATGCAAGAGGTTAAGTAAAGAATTCTATTTTTATAAAAGTTATGACAAAAGCAATTAAGGAATTTCCCTAATTTTAATCTTGTGATAGCAACATTGAATAAAAAACTGAGCTTACGGGCATCAACTGGAATTTTTCTTGCAAAAGATGTTTCAGAGATATTGGATTTACCATACTCAAGTGTCCGCTACTGGATGTTTGAATTTTGGGATGGGAGATTTAGTAAAGAGGCAAACGGCAAATATACTTTTGGAGAAAAGGGCAATAAAGCAATTGATTTTTTAACCTTGATTGAATTTTATACCTTTTATCAGTTGAGAAAAAAGAATGTCAGTTCTCAGAAAATACAGAAGGCTCATAGCCATATAGCAAAAGAATTAAAGACAAAATATCCATTTGCCACAGCTGGTATTTCTACAGATGGAAAGCAGATTTGGTATGAATATCTGGAGAAAATAATAAATGCCGATGGCTCCTCGCAAATAAATATCAAGGAAGTTTTAGAACCCTTTTTAGATAAAATTGATTTTGGAAGCCACTTACATGCAGAAAGATATTATCCACTCGGTAAAGCACATAGTGTAGTAGTGGATCCTAAGCATCAATTTGGTCAACCCACTTTTTTAGGCACTAACCTCAAAACAGATACCATCTTTAAGCTCCATAAAGGTGGTGAAGAAAAGAAAAATATATGTTTTCAATATGATATCTCCCAAAAACAAGTCTCAGATGCAATTTTATATTATAAACATAGACGAGCCTGATGATTTATATCTTTGACGAAAATTACTCTTATCGCCTGGCTCAAGGACTAAGTCTGATTGAACAAGGAAACTTAAAAAGCAAAATTCCTATAGAAATTACTCATGTTAAACTTCTTGGTCTTCAAGGAGCAAGTGATGAAGATATTATTGAAGAGGCAGGGAAAAGGAAAGGAGTAATCATAACTATGGATAAAGACTTTAGGCATATGAAACATTACTACAGCTTATATAAGGCGCATGGAACAGGAGTTGTTATTTTCAGGTCATCAAAAGGAGTTATTCATTACTGGGATATTGTAACTTCTTTCATTAATAAATGGGAAAAGCTAAAAGAGGAAATAAAAACCGATTCATTGCCTTTTGCCTATCAAATAAATAAGCAAGGAATACAAAAATTATCATTTTAACTACTCAACACTTCCCTGCTTATCACCAACTTCTGTATTTCTGAAGTTCCTTCTCCAATCGTACACAATTTAGCATCCCGGTAAAATTTTTCTACCGGAAAATCTTTGGTGTAGCCATAGCCGCCAAATATCTGCACGGCATCATTCGCCGTTTTTACTGCCACTTCGCTGGCATAGTATTTTGCCATGGCCGCCTCTTTGGTCATCGGTTGCTTTCTTTCTTTTAAATCGCAGGCTTGCAGAATTAATAAATCAGCCGCAGCAATTTCAGTAGCCATATCCGCCAGTTTAAAAGAGATGCCCTGGAAAGAAGAAATCGGCTTATCAAACTGGTGCCGTTCCTGCGAATATTGCAAAGCCGCTTCATAAGCTCCTTTGGCAATGCCCAATGAAAGAGAGGCAATGGAAATTCTGCCACCGTCTAATATTTTCATAGCTTGTTTAAATCCATCGCCTGTTTCTCCCAAACGATTTGCATCACTGATGCGGCAATTATCAAAAATCATTTCAGCCGTTTCGCTGGCCCGCATCCCAAGTTTGTTTTCTTTTTTTCCGGCCGTAAATCCTTTTGTTCCTTTTTCTACAACAAACGCTGTTGAATTATTCTTTGCTCTTGGCTCACCGGTTCTGCAAATTACCACCGCCACGTCGCCACTTTTACCATGGGTAATCCAGTTTTTTGTTCCATTTATTATCCAATCGTTTCCATCTTTCACAGCCGTGCATTTCATATTGCCTGCATCGCTCCCGGTGTTGGCTTCTGTTAATCCCCATGCCCCAATCCATTCTGCTGTTGCCAGTTTTGGTAACCATTTTTTCTTTTGTTCCGCATTTCCAAAAGTTAGTATGTGGCCGGTACAAAGAGAATTATGTGCGGCTACACTTAAACCGATAGAACCACATACTTTGGAAATTTCTACTATCACTTCTTTATATTCAAAATAAGAAAGCCCCGCCCCGCCATATTCTTCCGGCACCAATACCCCCATCAATCCAAGCTTGCCCATTTCTTTAAAAACAGCAACCGGAAATTCCTGGCTCTCATCCCACTCCATCACATGTGGTTTTATATACTGTTGTGCAAAGTCTTTAGCCGTTTGAGCTACTTGTTGTGTGAGTTCGGCAGATTGAAAATTCATAAAATCGTTAGTGTTTGTTTTAATAACTGTGCCACTCCAAATTAAGGGGTGGCACAGTTGTAAGCCTCCATCAAAAGCAAGCAAGCAATCACTAAAGGCAGGTGCAATATAATGGAAAATATAACACACTAACAAGTGTTAGCATGAGAAAATTTTTAGCTGTCCTTTTTTATTTGAATGTAAGTTCCAATCCATCATGCGCCAGATGTATGCC
>JAYVKT010000038.1:0-4106 GCA_043768195.1 Chitinophagaceae bacterium
ACCCGTACTTTCTCCAATGATGTAGAATACTTATACCATGCCAACCCTGATATGTATTATTTCAGTGGTTATAAAGAACCTCATTCTTTACTACTGGTTTTTAAAGATGAACAAACTGATTCTTCGGGTAAAAAATACAATGAAGTGCTTTTTGTTCAAAAAAGAAATGCACAGGCCGAGCAATGGACTGGCAAAAGATTGGGCACAGAAGGTGCAACAGACAGGCTGGGCATTGGCAAGTCGCTAAACGGAAATGAGTTTAAAAATTTTAAGATTGATTTTTCCAAATTCAGCAAGATCATTTATGATAAGTTTCCGATAGACATACCAAACGGATATGACAAAGCCGACCTGTTTGATCTCGTAGATCAATTTAAACAAAAGTCTGCCATGCCGGAACAACTAACACAGCAAAACCGGTTTGATACAAGGCTTTATATGGAGCTGACAGCGCAACTCAGAGAAATAAAAACACCTGAAGAACTTGATTTGCTCCGCAAAGCCATAGAGATTTCCTGCCAGGGGCAAAATGAAGTGATGAAAGCGGTAAGACCTGATATGTCTGAACTGGAAATACAAGGCCTTCATGAATATGTTCACAAAAAGCATGGTGCCGAAGGTGTGGGCTATGGTTCCATCATCGGTTCCGGAGAAAATGGCTGCATACTGCACTATATGGAAAATACAAAAACAAAAGTGGGTGGGCAGTTGCTATTGATGGATGTGGGTGCAGAATATCACGGTTACACGGCAGATGTGACGAGAACAGTGCCGGTGGATGGCAAATTTTCTAATGAAGAAAAAGCTATTTATCAGTTGGTGTATGATGCACAAGAGGCGGCATTTAAAACATTGAAAGATGGCTCCAGATGGGCCGATGCAGGTGCCGCTGCAAAAAATGTAATTGCTGAAGGTTTGATAAAACTGGGCATTATAAAAAATAAAAGCGAAGTAAGTAAGTATTTTCCGCATGGGTTGGGTCATCATATTGGCCTCGATGTGCATGACCGTGGCTTTTATGAAACATTGAAGAAAGATATGGTCATCACTATTGAACCCGGCATTTATATCCCGGAGGGCAGCAAGTGTGATAAGAAATGGTGGAGCATTGCTGTCCGCATAGAAGATGATTTGCTGATAACACAGAATGGATACGAACTTCTCTCCCATTTTGCCCCCCGCAAAATTGAAGACATTGAAAAATTAATCAGCCAGAAATCGGTACTGGATAATTATAAACTACCTCCGCTGGAATCGGGGAAGAAGAAAGGGTTTTGATATAAATACATTTTCCGCAAAGACGGGAAGGATCTGCGTACAAAGAAAATACACAGGTCTATTTCGTATTTCACCCTCCTGCTGTTGGTGTCTTGCTCAGCTGCTTTGCCCACACACAACACCGAACTGCGGTATGCTGATTTAGCGGAAGACCTGCAAAGGCGGAAATTTTAAATCTTCTACTGAAATCAGACAAAGCGGCTTTATAGCTCAAGAGGTAGAGATAGCCGCAAAAGAAAGCGGATATAATTTTAATGGCCTACATAAACCGGAATCAAAAGACGATAATTACAGTCTTGCATATAGCCAATTTGTAGTCCCCTTAGTAAAATCAGTACAGGAGTTAAGCAAGCAAAACGAAGAACTGAAAAGAGAAATAGATGAGCTGCGTACAATGATTAAAACTAATGCAAATGATAGTAACACCGGAAGTATCGAAATAAATGCATCCAATACTGATGCAGGGTTATTTCAGAATACACCAAACCCCTTCAACAAATCAACAATTATAAGATACTCTATACCCCCTGCTGCTAGGAAAGCAATTATTATAATAACATCTTTAGATGGGATCAAAATGTCAGAATTCAATTTAATCAACAGTAAAGGACAAGGTGTTGAAGTCACTGGAGGACGGTTATTTGCTGGTACATATATCTACTCTTTATTTGTGGATGATAAGTTAATAGATTCAAAAAGGATGATATTAACCCGGTAATCTGCATTTAAAGTTTGTTTTAATTTTGCTTTGACAAGTAATGCACAAACCCCACAATTGTGGGGTTTGTGCATTACTTGTCAAAGCAAAATTAAAACAAACTTTAAATGCAGATTACCGGGTTAATATCATCCTTTTTGAATCTATTAACTTATCATCCACAAATAAAGAGTAGATATATGTACCAGCAAATAACCGTCCTCCAGTGACTTCAACACCTTGTCCTTTACTGTTGATTAAATTGAATTCTGACATTTTGATCCCATCTAAAGATGTTATTATAATAATTGCTTTCCTAGCAGCAGGGGGTATAGAGTATCTTATAATTGTTGATTTGTTGAAGGGGTTTGGTGTATTCTGAAATAACCCTGCATCAGTATTGGATGCATTTATTTCGATACTTCCGGTGTTACTATCATTTGCATTAGTTTTAATCATTGTACGCAGCTCATCTATTTCTCTTTTCAGTTCTTCGTTTTGCTTGCTTAACTCCTGTACTGATTTTACTAAGGGGACTACAAATTGGCTATATGCAAGACTGTAATTATCGTCTTTTGATTCCGGTTTATGTAGGCCATTAAAATTATATCCGCTTTCTTTTGCGGCTATCTCTACCTCTTGAGCTATAAAGCCGCTTTGTCTGATTTCAGTAGAAGATTTAAAATTTCCGCCTTTGCAGGTCTTCCGCTAAATCAGCATACCGCAGTTCGGTGTTGTGTGTGGGCAAAGCAGCTGAGCAAGACACCAACAGCAGGAGGGTGAAATACGAAATAGACCTGTGTATTTTCTTTGTACGCAGATCCTTCCCGTCTTTGCGGAAAATGTATTTATATCAAAACCCTTTCTTCTTCCCCGATTCCAGCGGAGGTAGTTTATAATTATCCAGTACCGATTTCTGGCTGATTAATTTTTCAATGTCTTCAATTTTGCGGGGGGCAAAATGGGAGAGAAGTTCGTATCCATTCTGTGTTATCAGCAAATCATCTTCTATGCGGACAGCAATGCTCCACCATTTCTTATCACACTTGCTGCCCTCCGGGATATAAATGCCGGGTTCAATAGTGATGACCATATCTTTCTTCAATGTTTCATAAAAGCCACGGTCATGCACATCGAGGCCAATATGATGACCCAACCCATGCGGAAAATACTTACTTACTTCGCTTTTATTTTTTATAATGCCCAGTTTTATCAAACCTTCAGCAATTACATTTTTTGCAGCGGCACCTGCATCGGCCCATCTGGAGCCATCTTTCAATGTTTTAAATGCCGCCTCTTGTGCATCATACACCAACTGATAAATAGCTTTTTCTTCATTAGAAAATTTGCCATCCACCGGCACTGTTCTCGTCACATCTGCCGTGTAACCGTGATATTCTGCACCCACATCCATCAATAGCAACTGCCCACCCACTTTTGTTTTTGTATTTTCCATATAGTGCAGTATGCAGCCATTTTCTCCGGAACCGATGATGGAACCATAGCCCACACCTTCGGCACCATGCTTTTTGTGAACATATTCATGAAGGCCTTGTATTTCCAGTTCAGACATATCAGGTCTTACCGCTTTCATCACTTCATTTTGCCCCTGGCAGGAAATCTCTATGGCTTTGCGGAGCAAATCAAGTTCTTCAGGTGTTTTTATTTCTCTGAGTTGCGCTGTCAGCTCCATATAAAGCCTTGTATCAAACCGGTTTTGCTGTGTTAGTTGTTCCGGCATGGCAGACTTTTGTTTAAATTGATCTACGAGATCAAACAGGTCGGCTTTGTCATATCCGTTTGGTATGTCTATCGGAAACTTATCATAAATGATCTTGCTGAATTTGGAAAAATCAATCTTAAAATTTTTAAACTCATTTCCGTTTAGCGACTTGCCAATGCCCAGCCTGTCTGTTGCACCTTCTGTGCCCAATCTTTTGCCAGTCCATTGCTCGGCCTGTGCATTTCTTTTTTGAACAAAAAGCACTTCATTGTATTTTTTACCCGAAGAATCAGTTTGTTCATCTTTAAAAACCAGTAGTAAAGAATGAGGTTCTTTATAACCACTGAAATAATACATATCAGGGTTGGCATGGTATAAGTATTCTACATCATTGGAGAAAGTACGGGT
>JAYVKT010000039.1:0-2843 GCA_043768195.1 Chitinophagaceae bacterium
TATGGAAAAAAAGTAACCTTTTCAAGTAATACTGGTGAAGTTTATTACAAAGGAGATGGGGTGACGGAGGCAGACGCAAAAGCAGTGGGCAACTTTCTGGAAGAACAAGGTTATTTTTCCAAAGATGGCGACAGAACATCTGTTCAGATTTCAAAAAAAGATAAAACAATAGAAGTACGGTTTGTTGTTAATGATAAAAAATTAGCAGAAGCGAAGAATGCGGATGCTTCATTTGAAATAATGGGTGCATTGATGAGTCAAAAGGTTTTTAGCGATATGCCGGTTGATGTTATTTATACCGACGATAAATTCGCTGATAAGAAAACAATTGCCTACAATCCCAAGGTGCTTGAAACAGAAAGCACAAATCCGCTGGCTGATATTAAGGACATGGAAAAGACCGACTGGAATAATAACAGCCTGTATTATACTGCTAATATAAAAGCAGGCGATATCAATACCTTGATGGACTATCTAAAAGAGAAAGGCTTCTTTTTGGCTGATGGGGCTATAGACCTTATCGTTAACCAGTCAGATGATGGCAGTGTCAGGATGAGGTTCCCGATTAAAAATAGTTTTAATACACCGGCAGGAATGCAACAGATTGATGATTTTGCCAGCCAGCTTAAAAAAGATATGTTTCAGAATAACACTCTTCAGTTTGATGTACTTGATGAAGCGATGGAAATTGTAAAATCATTTACCTATTAATTATTATTGTAAATCATCGTATTTAAAACTGCCGGGCCACCAGCCCGGCAGTTTTGTAAAAATACATCTGCAGGTAAATATCACTTCAATACTTTTGCAACACAATCTTATTTATTGAAACGGTTTCTTTTTTTCTTATTCATTCAATTATTGTCAGCCGGAATGATTGCTGCACAATTTCCGGCCGACTCAGGCAGTCTCCCGCAGCCGGACTCAGCAGTTATAAAGGATACTGTAAGTAAGAAAGATTCCATTGTCACCATACAAAGAATTGATTCGTTTTCGATGAAACCACAAATTGATTCAGCATGGGTGATGAAGCCCGGGGTTTCATTTTCCTCGCCGGAGTTTAAATGGGTGGTCTTGTCTCACCATCCTTATTTTGGGTTTGGGTTATCTCCCGGGGTTTTACCTCAGGCTGATTTTAAAAAATTTAAGGGGAAAGAGTTACTTTTCTATCTGATAGTATTTCTGTTACTTATTTTTGCCATTCTGCGAAGAGCTTTTCCCAAATACTTCAACGACCTGTTCCGCCTTTTCTTTCGCATTACTTTAAAACAACGGCAGATAAGGGATCAGTTGATGCAAACACCCTTGCCCTCTTTACTATTAAATGGTTTTTTTGTTATTAGCGGCGGACTTTATATCACCCTTGTTTTGCAGCATTTCAAACTCGATCCGGTTAAGAATTTTTGGTTGCTTTTTTTTTACTGTAGTGCCGGCTTATCTGTAGCCTATTTTGTAAAATTTATTGGGTTAAAAATATTGGGATGGCTGTTTAATATGCAGGACGCTGCCGGTTCTTATATTTTCATTGTTTTTGTAATCAATAAAATGATTGGCATTTTACTATTACCATTTCTGGTATTAATTCCTTTTGCCACAGGGGATATTTATGCAGTAGGATTTACCATGTCATGGTGCCTTATGATCGGCTTATTTGCTTATCGCTTTATTTTAACCTATTCAGCCGTCCGTAATCAGGTCAAAGTCAATCCCTTTCACTTCTTTTTGTACCTCTGTGCCTTTGAAATAGCACCTCTTTTGCTGGTTTACAAGGGTTTGTTGTTGTTTTTCGGTTTAACTGCTTAACTTTGCCGCCAACTTTAGCCGAACCGAACATGATTAAAAATGGGGTTAAAAAGGCCGACGTTCAGGTCAAAGAGATGAAGAAAATCCTGATTACCCAACCAAGGCCTGAAAGCGACAAATCGCCTTACTTTGAACTTTCAAGGAAGTACAGCGTAGATCTGGATTTTCATCCCTTTATACGTTTGGAAGGCATCCCTGCCAGGGATTTCCGTAAGCAAAAAATTGAAATTCAAAACTATACCGGGGTGGTTTTCACCAGCCGAAACGCCATCGATCATTTCTTCCGCACATGCGAGGAAATGAAAATCAATGTTTCTCAGGATACCAAATACTTCTGCATTACTGAGGCCGTAGCCCTCTACCTGCAGAAATTTATTCTGTATAGAAAACGCAAAGTGTTTTATGGGGCAGATGGCACCAATAAAAGCATGTTTGACGTAATCAACAAACATAAGAGCAACGAAAAATTCCTGTATGTATGTTCCGAAAACCAGCAGGATAATGAAATAGTGAATTGGCTAAAAACCAATAATTGTGACTTTGTGCTGGCTTTTATGTACCGGAGTGTAAGCAGCGATGTAAAAGAAATCCTGATTAAAAACGACTACGATGTTATTTGCTTTTTTACTCCGAGTGGTGTAAAAAGTTTGTTTGATAATATCCCTAAATTCAAGCAAAACGGAACGGTGATTGGCGCCTTTGGTAACAATACCTCTAAAGCTATTGAAGAGGCCGGGCTAAAACTGGAAATAAAAGCACCACTGCCACAGATGCCGAGTATGGTAGCTGCGCTGGAACAGTTTCTGGCTGCCCAATCGGGAAAAAAGTAAGGATAAAAAAACTTTTTATATCAGGACACCATTCACGGTGTCCTTTTCTTTTTAAACGAACTTTAGTTTTTAATTGCAGCGTACAGATGAAACATAGTAACAAACTCATTCATGAAACCAGCCCTTACCTGCTTCAGCATGCACACAATCCCGTTCACTGGTATCCATGGGGTGATGAGGCTTTGACAAAAGCAAAAGAAGAAAACAAAC
>JAYVKT010000040.1:0-4047 GCA_043768195.1 Chitinophagaceae bacterium
CCAGCAAATCGCCGTTGAAACTGGATGATGTTCATGCAAGTTGCGGATGCACTACCCCCGAATGGAGCCGTGAAGCAATTGCCCCGGGTGCTACCGCACAAATTAAAGTAGGATATAACGCAGCAGCCGAGGGTTATTTTGAGAAACCCATTACGATTACTTACAATACAAACCAAACAAAACAACTTATTATTAAAGGCACAGTGTGGAAAGCACCGGATGGTTCTGCACCTGCCAACACCTCAATAGATTTTTTAAAAAAACAATCCTTTTAAAATTTGTAAACCATGAAGAAGATTTTTTTATTTGCCGCTGCCTCTATTTTCAGCCTTGCCGTAATGGCCCAGCCTAAAGCTGACGAAGTAGCAAAATTCAACGTTGAAAAACATGATTTTGGAAAAGTGAAAGTGGGAACACCTGTTACTTATTCTTTCGAGATTAAAAATATTAGTGACAAGCCGCTGGTAGTGGAAAACAGCTGGGCAAGTTGCGGATGTACTACTCCTGAAAAAATAGTTGACCCCATTATGCCCGGACAATCAGCCATGCTGAAAGTACAGTACAACGCAACGGCAGTAGCTCCCTTTACAAAAGACGTATATGTTTCCTTTACTGGTATTGCCCAGCCAAAAACTGTAGTAATTACCGGAGAAGTGTTAAGTGCAGAAGCCTATGACTTATGGGTAAAGGAAAAAAATGCAAAGCCAAAAGAAAAACCCGGAAATTAATTTACTATCTGCTTTAAGTTTTATAAGATCCCTCTTACTTACCGTGAGAGGGATTTTAGTTTTAGGTATCTGCAAAGAGCAACTAACGGGGAGTTTTTTTAGCGGGGAAAAAAATTCCCGAAGAGCTAAAATGGAGTTGCAGAGATGGGGAATCAAGCTGTCCTCGTTTGCTCATATTAATAAAATAATATAAAGGCAACTTTGTCTTTCCATTTCTTTCTTGCAATTTTTCCACATTTACAGCGGTAAAAACCTGATTGTCATTTCCTGGTCAGCGTAAAAGAAAATCTGGCATGAATCTTTAGACATTTCTGCAAATCTCTGTTATGACTAATCTATTAAACAGCAGCGTTGTGCAACCGGAAGTATTAAGTGAGAATAAGATCACCATCAACTCTTTTCTCAAGCAGTCGTATGATCAGGCAAAGAGGCAGGTGGAAAACGGGGTTTCCCTTATTCAGGATGGGGCTGCATTCTTCAAAGAAGAGTTTTCAGTCTTTTATCATGAAGCAGGGCTATGCATGAACCGGATGGCACTTCCCATCAATAATTTTATAAAAGATTTTACACAAATAGAAACTGAATTGTTACAGGAGGTAAGTAAAGAATCGCCGCACTATCTCTTAATGAATGGCGAGATGGTGCCGGTGGAAAAAGTATTGTCAATGCCCATGGAAGAAAATTTTTAATTTTTTTCACTCATATACTTATTGAAAGACGGTGATTGCTCCACATACTTTATAACAGCAGCCTGAAATTCTTCGTTTTGCTTTGCCGGTCCGTTTTGTGATGTAAAGTAAATAGTATAGAACCTATTGTTCCTGAAATTAAAATCGGGGTCTGTCACATCTTTTTGTGAAATAATAATCGCAAAAAGTTTTGATTTTGTTTTTGATTCATCATCACCTGTTGTTCCTGTCTTGGCATAATAAAAGTAAGATGAGTTATTCTTTAACATTGTTCCCAGCCTTGCGGCTGTTCCGCTATACAAAGCTTGCTTCATCCCTTCAGCTACTTTTTCTCTGATGATGGAAAGATACCTGTTATAGCCTACCCCATCAGCTACATCAAAAGATGTAAAAGGCATTTCGGTGGCATAAGGATTTAGTGTAAGTGAATAATTACGGTTTTGGCTTATCAACTTACCAAACGCATCCAGCATTTTCACCGGTGGCACCATCACCTGGCTGCTGCCTTTTACATGGCCCCGGAAAGAAGACATAAAAACTTCATTGGGTTTACCGTTATCCATGCCGGTTCCTTTTTGATCAAACAGAGCATATTCTGGCAAAATAAAACCAGACTTCAGGTAAGCTCCCTGAAAAAGTAATGAATCATAGGCGGATGAAAATTTATCTGCTCCTTTTCCATTTCTATAAGTATAAATGCCGAAATTATTAAACAGCCCCGCTGAGACAAAAGAGCTGTCAGAACCAAAGTTTGCTTTACCATTGATATAACCCGGCCAGTTTTCAAATCCATTCAGCCAGTATTGTTTACCATTATAACTGAAGTACGGCCAGTGCAAAGCGGCTTCCGGATTTTGTGTAGAAAAATGTTTTGTCAATAAAGTCTGCAGGCTTTGTTTTGAGTAAGAGCCGAGCAACAATAAGTTTGAGTGATAATAATTATCTGAATGTTTCAGGTAATCTGTTACTGATGTAATGCGGCCGTTATTCTTTTCAAAATCATAATCCGCTACTTTTTCACCCCCAAAATATTGTTGCTTTTGAGAAAACCCTTCAGCAGCAAAAAGATCCCAGTCAAGGTTCAACTGGGAAGCAATGGCGGAAAATACAACAGGCTTTAATGTAGAACCCGGCCCAGGGTTCATCCGTAGCAAATTAATATTACCAATCTGCTTTCTTAGCAATGACTGCGATACAAATCCGTTCTCACCACGGATTGCTCTATCAAAGCCGGCTTTATCATTCGGATCCGGACGGTTTGATTCTTTAATAAAGTCAACCATCGTCACTAATCTTCCATTACCATCGGCTATGCAAATACCGTACTCAGCTCCTTTTTTATACGCCGTATCGCTGTTCATCATGTTCCGAATCTTTGCCGACAACGAGTCTGTTAACATTGCATCTAAGGAAACAAAAGCATTCTTCGCCGACAATCCATTTGCTGAGTATTCAGCAGAAACACTTTCTGCAAAATTTCTTGCCCAGATAAAATCACTGCCCATAGGATAGACATAAAACCGGTTGCCATTCACATAATAATTCTTCATAAAGGCATCCGGTTCTATTACCAACAATTTATCATTACCCTCTGAATCAACAATCCTTATTTTATCCGGGTTATTGAGAGGCATAGTATCGTTTTTCTCAAGAATAATTATTTCGTTGTTCCTCGTAAGCTCAAAGGCCGAATCCGACTTATTTACCAAACAAAGTTGCCTGTAAAAATTTTCACTGATAGATTCTTTGAAAACTAATTGAAGCCCTTTGGCCAGTTGAGTGATTGGCTCATTGGTGTAGTTGCTAACCCGTTTGCTGATAACAGACCCATCGGCAGCATCCCATAGTGTAACATTATAGTTTGCAGAATCGCTAAAAACATTGCCTGTCCAGAACTGTTGCAAATGCGGTGGCGGCTCTATGCGAAAATAATTATCATTAACGGCCAGTTGCGGTTTTCCGGAGTATAAATCGAGATATAACATCCGCCGCTGATCGAGGTGGCGTGAAAAACCAGACTGTGTATATAACTCTATTTCTTTGCGGAAATATTTTCCGGCATCATCCACAAAACCGCTTGCCAATAGCTTTTTCAAAGAGTCGGCGAACAACTGATCTTTCCGGGTTATTGATAACCGCTTTGTCATTTTTGATGAATCAAAGTAATCAAAGACCGGTTGCAGGCGCAGTTGTATATAAGAATCCATTTTGGTTGCCAGATCTGCCACACCAAATTCTTTATCCTTATTAAATACCGGTTTCACTACTAATAATAACAAGGTAAGGCAGCCAAAGACAATACCGCCGGGTATTAATTTTCGCCTGTTTGGATATTGCTCCAGCGGGATGTTCTTGAATAACATTACAATTCCCACAATCAATATGGATGGAAACAGAATAGATTGTTTGCTGAGTATGCTTCCAAATGGCAAGTCCTGTCCAAAGAAAATATAGCGGCCTGTCGCAGCAAGTATAACCAGCAGTGCTGTTATCAGCAGATAGTTTAGTAAAGAAAAACCTACAGTGATAGTAGGATAATTGTTATTTATACGATTCGTAAAATCAGGATAAAGTTTATAAAACGAAGCTAATAATGTAGTTGGCACTAAAAGTAATAACACATAAAGCAG
>JAYVKT010000041.1:0-5079 GCA_043768195.1 Chitinophagaceae bacterium
GTACTTGTGACCCAGGTTGGGTTTTGCTACTTCGTCTTTTACAAAATTTACTACTGTTTCAATAGTGTTCTGCATTCCTTTTGGTGCAGAAGTAACCCCTTCGCCTTTTTTGTAACGCTTTGCCACGGCCAGCATTATCCAAACTAATACAGCGAGGGCCAATATCATTTGTACTACGTTGCGGGTAAGAGAAATATCATACACTTTTACAGTAGGGTCATGTTTTCCACTTTCTGTTACCGGAACAATGGAGCCGATAAAATATTTTTTGGGGTCCAATCCTAACTCGGCCCGGTTGTGTTCAGTCAATACCACATACCCTTTGTAGCTTTCGTGGCCATGATGAAATTTGGACGACATGAAAGTGGTAAGACCCCGCTGGGGAGAATAAAGAATTACCGGCAAGGGAATAGTAACATGTTTTTGATGATCTTTTGGGCCGTAAGACATGAAATGGAACTCATGGCCGTCCATTATATGTCCAAAAATGACTTCATTGGCATCAAATAATTTTGGCTTTTTTACTTCACCGTGCTGCTCTGCCGGCTGTCCATGCTGTTCATGCCCTTCCTGTGCTAAAACAGGTAAAGAAATTGCAACAAAAAATACGCTGAAAGCCGCTACCAATAAGGATTTTAAACGTCCTGCAATCATACCCATCCTAAATTTGCGGCAAAGATAAGGATGCAGGGGTAAAAAAGAACCGGGAATGAAAGGAATTTGAGAGAAAGAAGGGTTATTCCTCAGATTGGTCTTCTTCTTGAATTTTTTTAATTTTTTCGAGATAAAACACATCCAATTGGTCTTTTGGACGGTTTACTGCTTTTTTATTGGCTATCAAATGGTTGATATGTAGAAACGGGACAAATAGGCCGTCAATATCGGCTATACTGGCCATAGTATGGCAGTCATCAAACGAATAGCTTTCAAGCCCTTTCATATCAATTAAAAGGTCAAGTCTGTATCCATTATTCAGACTGAAACTTGTCCACCCGGGGATGATTTGCAAACGTTCCATCATAAAGTAATCTAACCCTGAATATTCTTTGAAAGCAACCCGGTATTTATTGCGGTTTTCGATGGTATCCTCTATCCATACATCAACATCATCAGTGGTTCGTTGATAGCCATTAAAATTAGTAGCTACTCCTCCTACCATAATATATTTTACGGCATGAAAGTTCAGACTTTTCCAATAGCTTATTAATTCTTCGTTGAAAATATCCATTATGCTTTTCCAGAAGTGTCTTTTTTAGTAATGATTTTTGCTTTAGAAATCATGAGGTTCATCTTCATAAGACTTGTCATTACTAAAAATCGTTCCTTAGAAGATCTTTTTAAAGCCGCCCTTAACTGGTCTGTTTCGGCTTTTTCATAGAAAGCCTCAGGCTCCTGCAAAAAATTGTTGTGCAGTGCTTTCCTTTCTTCCTCACTTAACTTAAGATATTCTTTCATGGCCTTTAGTTATTGATGCAATGACGGCTTGTTTTCAAACTGCAACTCATGCAATTTACTATAAAAACCGCCTTTTTGCAACAGCTCTTCGTGGGTGCCAATTTCTTTAACCTCTCCTTTATCCAGCACAATTATTTTACTGGCTTTGCGGATGGTGGACAGCCGGTGAGCAATCACAATTGAAGTCCGCCCTTTTATTAATGTATCAATAGCATGCTGAATCAACATTTCACTTTCAGTATCTACTGAAGAAGTGGCTTCATCTAATATTAAAATAGAAGGATTGTATAATAAGGCCCGGATAAAAGACAACAACTGCCGCTGACCGAGTGACAAGGTAGCTCCCCTTTCCATTACATTATAATCATAACCACCAGGCAGCCGCATAATAAAATCATGCATATCAATCATTTTAGCGGCTTCAATCACTTTCTCCCTGGAAATTTCAGGGTTTCGCAACGTAATATTATCCATCACCGAACCGGAAAACAGGAAGACATCCTGTAGCACTACTCCCACATTCTTTCGCAGGGCTTCCAGTTTGTATTCCTCAATATTAATATCATCTACTTTTATCTGTCCCTGCTGAATATGATACAAACGACTCAGTAAACTGATAATGGTTGATTTTCCACTTCCGGTATGACCAACAATGGCAATTGTTTCTCCCGGTTGTGCCTCAAAACTTATATCCTTTAATACATACTTATCCCCGGTGTAAGCAAACGATACTTTTTCAAATTCAATTTTTCCTTTTATTACTTCCGGAGAGTATTCACTTTTATCACTGGTGTAATCTTTATTATCCAGTACTTTAAACACCCTTTCGCTGGCAATGATACCCATTTGCAGTATGTTGAATTTATCAGCCAGTACCCTGAGCGGACGGAACAATAAATTTAAACAAAGGATAAAGGCCACTAATGTTCCCTGCTGGCTTTGCTGCAGGTGAAATGCTTCTTTTGATGTAAACCAAACCACCAGGCCAACAGATAAGGCCAATACAATTTCCACTATTGGAAAAAAAATGGAGTAAGCAAAAATAGCTTTGATATTAGCGTTGCGATGTTCTTTATTTATCTTTTTAAATTTTTCAGCTTCCCTTTCTTCTGCTGCAAATGCCTGAACGATGGCCATACCGGTTAAATGTTCCTGTACAAAAGCATTAAGGCTGGCAATGGCGTTTCTTACTTTAAAAAAAGAACGGTTGATACTGTTCTTAAAATAATAAGTGGCGATGATTATTATTGGAAAGGGAATTAGTGCAATAAAAGTAAGTTGCCAGTCAGTCCAAAACATAAAGCCTAACACACAAAAAATGGAAAGTAAATCTGCAATGATGGGCACCAGGCCATCGGAGAAGATATCATTGATAGATTCAATATCGTTGATAGTACGGGTGGTTAATGTACCAATTGGTGTTTTATCAAATTGTGAAAGATTAAGCCCCATTATTTTATTGTAGGTAGCTACCCGCAGATCCTTTACCACAGACTGCCCCAGCAAGGCAGTAGTAAATGAAAACAGGAAACGCATAGCTGTTTCTATCAATAATAAACCGATTTGGAAAAGGGTAATATTAATAACCATCCGGGTAACAGAATTAGCAATGTATTCATTCACGGTTTTTTGTATCAGCATTGGCCTTACCGGCGTAATAATGGCTAATAGAATAGTCAGCACAACGGACAGATAAAATTTTTTCTTATACGGCGCTGCATATTGAAACACCCTCCGCAGAAGTGAAACATCGAAAAAACTCTTTTTGGGTGCTGGCAAAGTGAACTGGATTTGAGAAAGGCAAAGCTAAGAGATTGGCCCGGCAAAGCCTCGCAGGAGAAATACAGTTTTAGAGATTTCAACTCTAAAACAATTAGAAAATCGAAAATGTAAAAAAGGGAACTTTGAGACTAACTCTTTTATCTTCTTTCACTCCTTTATCCTCTTAGCCCTTATTCTCCCATCGCAATCTTATATGCTTTGATAAAAAGTGCACCGAGGTTTTTATAAGGAGGAACGTAATCTTCAAAGATTTTATTGGTAGCAACTTTACCTAACTCTTTCCAGAATGGTATCCATTTAATATCACTGCCTTCTCTTAGCTTTTCACCCAGCAATTTTAAAAAGGGGTTATTGACCGGTGCATCGGCTATTTGTTTGGTGCCGACTATGTGTGCATCAGGAGCTTTCTCAAGTATGTCATGTATAGAACGATAGCCGCCACAAGAACCCATGAAAACAATTTTTGAAGTCGAAAACATTTGTTCAATGGTGTAAGGTGCATTGTAGCTATGCCCCCGGTTTACGGTAACGGTGGGATAAAGTTTATTTGTCTCCAGATATTTACACAAAGCCTCCTGTGCTTTTGCATCCTCATTTTTTTCCTCCGGCAATGGTTTATTAAGAAATATTGAAACCGGTTTTCCTTTTATAGAGGTGATGGTTACCCATTGAGGGTTACTGCGATCAATTTTCCAATTAGCATTGGCAAACAAATTCAGGATGCTGGGGAAAACACCAATACCGTCTTTATCGCCATAAATGAATACTTGTACAACAGCCCTTCCGCTATCATTGGCTAATGCAGTAAAGGGGACTTCGTACACCGGCGGAATGCCGAGTTCTTTTGTCAGATCTATGTTTTTAGTGGAATCGGCAGAAAGAAAAAGATTAGTAAGGATTTTATAAATAGCGATACCTCTTTTATTACCTGTTTTTTCGTTCTGCTGATAATTAAGCTGAATATTCTTCAGCATTTCATTGGCCAGGGGTTTGATCGTTTCCACAATACTTGCATAAGAGTCTGCCACATCCACTCCGTCTTCTAATGATGTGCCCAGTTCCAACTTTCCTACAAATGCTTTCATCAATTTCTCCGCATCGCTTTCATCATCGGCTGATTTTTTGGGTGGAAAGGTATTTAAGAAACTACTCAGCATATTAAAGCCTGCTGCCATTTTGATAAATCGTCTGTACTTATCAAAATGCAACGATGCCAGTAATGAATCTCCTTTATTATTTATTTTCTTCATCATCAGCGGATACACACCTTTTACAAAACTTGATGTGTAAATAGAACCATCCGCAGATACAGCCAGATAATATAATTCTTCAGCACTCAACGACTGAATAGACCGGAAACGGAATTCGGTATTTTCGTTGTGCAGGCCATTGATGATATTGACAAAATTTTCCCTTGCTTTTTGTTCTAATCTTTTTCGTAACCCTTCAAATTCAAAAGCGGTGTCTTTATTAATGGCCCTGCCTGTGTATTCCAGCATGGTTTTTACCATCAGCTTATAATAACGAACAGAGTCATCCTTGGCGGCATCAATTTCCTCTATCGTTATTTTTTCGTTTAAAATATTATCTAAGAAAACAAAGTATTGCTGGCCACTTTTACTCTTCGACATCTGGACGATTGTCTTAATAAAATTATCATCTGTAATATTTCTGATGATGAAGCCAAGCTTGTTATTGGCCTGTGCATTATCATACAACTGCCTGGGATAATGCTTTGCTACTGCCCTTACCAAACTATCTGCAAATGGCATACCCGGGTTATCTCTTAAGGTAGATAGTGTTTTTTCCGGATAAAGATTACAATATTTAAGCACCACTGCC
>JAYVKT010000042.1:0-3609 GCA_043768195.1 Chitinophagaceae bacterium
GTTGGTCAATATACCGTTGTTGGCATTTACTGTACCATCAAAAGCAAGGTTGCCAGAACTTTCATCAAAATTATAATAGGCTATCAGGTTGGGGTAAAGGGCATCGGAAGAGGTAATTTTCCGGCAAATACGTTCCCGGATCTGGGATTCGGTGAGGGCCATATTCCAGATACGCATTTCGTCCATTTGCCCATTCCAAAAATATGGGGATCCATTTCCTAAAAAAAGATGTGTTTTTGGCCTTGTTCCGATGTTCCCTGCAGATGTTCCTGCCAGAATTCCGTTTAAATACATTTTCCAGTTCACTCCATCATAGCTTATTGCCAGGTGATACCAGGTACCCACCGTTAAACCTGTTGCACTCATCCGGTATGCATCATCTGCCAGTAATGTAACAGATGTGCCATTATCTTTTAGCAGTATCCACGGGAATCCACTGTTCAACGTATTATCAGCCCATTGAAAAATTCCGCTGGTATTTGTATTTCCTTTTTTAAACCAAAATTCTATGGATAGTTGGGTAAGGCCTGATGCATCAGAAGTAATGCCAACATAATCATTAATTCCATCAAAACTAATGGCATTGCCGCTGCCGGGGTTTTGTGTCATGGCAAACAATGGCAGTAATAAAGCAAAGGGGAAAAGTAAAATCTTCTTCATAACAGTTGATTTAATGCCTGCCCGGCCTAACAGACGGGCAACCAATGGCAGACAGTGTGTAAAAACTATTTGTAAATATGAAGGGTAAATAAATGGTGGGCAATAGCTAGATGTAGCTATGTAATAAATCTGGATAGCAGGAAAATCTTTGTGTAGTAACAGGGAAAACAACGGACGGCAGAAAAATAATTATATCAGTCTCTCCTTATGTGCCAGTGCTACAGCTTCGCCCAATGAATGTACCTGTAGTTTTTCGTAAATCTTTTTTACATGGTTGTTTACGGTAAAATAACTGATGCCCAGTTCATCGGCAATCATTTTATAACTAAGGCCTGTGGCAAGATGTTTCAGTACTTCATTTTCTTTGTGAGAAAGTTTATAGTCTGTGGCTATTATGGCTTGCTGCTGACCAAAGTATCGCATTACTTTTAATGCAATGGATGGCGTCATGGCGGCACCGCCTTTCATTACTTCATCAATACTCTGGGCTATTTGTGTTATAGAAGCTGTCTTTAAAATATATCCTTCGGCACCGGCCTGCAAGGCTGCAAATATTTTATCATCATCATCAAAAGCGGTTTGCATTATTATTTTTATTTGCGGATGATTTTGTTTTATTTCTCTTACTCCATCAATACCATTGCCACCGGGCATTTCAATGTCCATGAGTATAACATCTGGTTTGGCAAATGCTACATCCTGTAATATGGCAGCACAGTTTTCGAAACTACCAGCATGTATTAGTTCTGGCGATAGCGCAATAAAAGCCTGCAGGCTTTCCCTACGGGGTTTATTATCATCATAAACAGCTACTCTAATCATTGTACAAATGTATTTTTAAAAAGCCTCAACCTGCATGACTAATTATAGCTATAGGAAAACTACAAGTAAAAGTAACGCCGTTTCCTTCACTTGTTTCAACAATGCAATTTCCATTTAGTTGTTTGCTACGTTGCGCTATATTACCGAGGCCATTGCCATTACTCACCAATGATTTATCAAAGCCTTTTCCATTATCGCTGATGGTTAACACAGCATCCTGGCCCTGCTGATTAAATGCAATTGTCGCTTCTGTGGCCTGACTGTATTTGGCAATATTATTAATGGCTTCCTTGGCAATTAGTAAAAGATTTTTTCTGGCTAATGGGTTTATAATTTTAGCTGTCAATACTTCATCAATAGCAAAAACGGCAGCAATATTTTTACCCGTTAGCAAATCGTGTGTATAATTTATAAGCCTGCCGGTAAAAGAATTTTTTTCTTCGCCAGGAGGTTTAAGGCTCCATACAATATCACTCATCCTTTCCATCAGCTCTTTTGATTGCATGGATATTTTACCCACCATATCTTTACTCTGCTGTGGTTGTGTTTCCCAAAATGTATTGACCAAGTCGCCATAGATATGCATACTGCTAAGGGTAGCACCTACATCATCATGCAGGTCGGCAGTAATGCGTTCCCGTTCCAGTTGAATGGCTAATTGTTTTTCGATTTTTCTTTTTTGCCTTATTCGCTTAATGCTAATGATAAAAGACAGACTCAAAATGGTAACAATAGCGTACAATAGATAAGATATAGTTTTGCCCTGCTGTATTAATTTTCTGTTGCTGATATCCAGGTCGGCCAATGTGGCAATGGCGGCATCTTTCTGTTTTACATTGTTAAGGATATACAGATTGTTGCTCATCTCCAGGTTTTTCATACTCAACAGGCTGTCGCCGAGCTTTTGTTTTATTTGTAAATAACTATATGCTTTTTTATAATCGTTCTCTGTAATAGCAATGTCTGCCAGGCTTTGATAGGCATTTATTGATGGAGAAATATTTTTACTTATCCCCGCATAATACAACGTGCTGTCGAAATAAGATTTTGCTTTTGAAATATTATGCTGCTTTAAATAAGCCGTGGCAATTCTTCCGTAAGATTGATCCAGTTGGTAATGCTCCCCTTTTGCCAACGCCTCTAACTTACTTAACCCATAATAATACAATGCTGAATCTGGTCTATTCAGCCCCATATAAACATCACCCAGTCCGGCAAAAATGTAAATCATCCTGTAACTGGCAGGATTGAAATAAGGCGGTTGTACCAATTTAAAATAAATGGTTTTTGCTTCTTTATATTGCTTCATCATGCAATACCAGATGGCCAGCTCCAGCAGAGCGGACGATTTTGCACTTATCTCCGGCTGTGTTTCAGCTACCTTTAATCCCATATCAAAATACTCCTTTGCCTTCTCCATCTGGTGTTGTTGCATAAACATCTTTCCCAGGATACTTTTCATGTAAGAAGACTGCGATTTCATTTCGGGATATGATGATGTTTCGTAAAGACTGTCGGCAACGGTAAAATATTTTACACCAGTAAGCCAGTCGCCCAATGCTAAGAAAACCCGGCCCTTTGTCTGGTAAAGATTAGCCAGCAATTTTTTATTTTTTATTTGAGCAATTGCGTCAAAGCTTTTGCCGGAAAAAATAAAGCACTGTCGTATTTAGCTTCTGTGAGATAAATGTTGACGGTAAGATCAAGTGCATTTACCACCAAATTAGAGTCGGTAGCCTGCGGCGTTAATTCCATGCAGGTTGTCAGCCATCGTTTAGCCTGCGGCAACATACGCTTATTCCAAAAATCTTCTCCGAGAAGAAATGCAGTATTTGTTTTTGCTTCCGTAGTTTTTTGTTGGGAAAAAATTTTTACTGCACTATCCACACCGGGCATTGCATTTTGTGCAGCGACAACTGCCGGCAAAAATGCCAAACTCCAAACTAATAACTTTTTAAATTTCACCATACTGCCTGCCTTTATTATTGTACTGCCAGTTAATTATCATTCATAAAAACATAATAAAGTAGCCGCCACAATTCCCGCTGTTTCTGTTCTTAACCTTGTGTTACCTAAACTTACCGGTATAAAATTATTTTGCAATGCCAGTTCAATTTCTGCTGCGGT
>JAYVKT010000043.1:0-2785 GCA_043768195.1 Chitinophagaceae bacterium
CCCTTCGGGGCCCGTCACCCGCAATCTTAATAAATAAGTCCCGTTTGAAGTATATGTATGAACTGGGTTAAACTCAATTGAGGTAGTGCCATCCCCAAAATTCCATAAATAGCTGGTGGCATTTTTTGAAATACTAATGAAATTGATAGATGCCGGGGCAGCTATTTCATACCCTGATATGGAGAAATTAGCATCGGGAGAATTATTCGTATTGTCGTTTTTTTTGTCGCAACCAAGACCTGACAGCACAAGTGCAAAAAAAACAACAGAAAATTTTGTTTTCATATACTAGTTTTAAAATAGGTTCAACGGGCAAAAATAAACATTACACCACTATATCTGAGCTTATAACTGTTAAGATTGCTGCATCTGCTGCCTGAAAATTATTCGGCAGGGTTTTGTTTTCTCCTTTCTCTTATCTTTTGCCGTTGGTTTTCCACTTTAATATTATGGCGGATTACATCCCAGTATTCTTTCCCGTATTCTACCAGTATCTCTTCCCCGGCCACAATATCTTTTACTGATTCTATATACACTTTTAGTCCTTCCTCGGTGTACTCGGCATTATTTTTAATCCCTTTTACCCGTTGCAGCCCTCTGGCATCGTTAGCATATCTTGCCAATGCACTTGCATGACGACTGGCATCTATCACATGATTTCGTTTTACATAATAGATATAGCCATTATTGCCGTCATTATCATCCACTTCTTTCCAGGTGGTGATTTTACCTTTATACTCCACAATCCGGGTGCCTTTTGGAATAATCTCTTTTGCAAACAGCCCCTTACCGGCTCCGGGAAGAACAGATGCTTTTACCTCAATTTTTTTTTCTAATAATGCCATACTTCTAAATCTTTTTTACAGGAAGGCGCAAAGATAATAACCGCAACGTTTAACTACCTCAACCCGTCTGTTTTTTATCAGGCAATTTATCCTCTGCTAAAGCTATTTTTGCACTTCCAACTATAATGGCAATATGAAAAAAATATATCTGGCTTTATTACTACTGATCCCTGCTATTGGCTTTTCCCAGCAGTTCATTGGCAAAAGCAAATCGCAGGTAAAAAAAGAGTTGCAGCACCAAATTAAAAAGAACGACACCCTGAGCATTGTACTTACTGAAAATGACTCCAGCCTGGTCTGCTCTGTAAACGACAAGAAAATTTCACCTGCTGATTTTATTTACGGTTTTGATAAAGCCGGCAAATGCCAGTCAGAAAAAGTGATAGTCGGCTGCGACTCCTGTTACAAAAAATTTCTGCAAGGAGTGCTCACGCAAAAAAAATATGGCTGGAAAAAAATTAACGAGAATCAATATGTGTCCAAATATGCAGCCCAAATGATGATTGAACTGCCTACTGATAACAAAAGCTTTCAATACATAATTCTACGAACGGAGTGGAACAAAGAACTTTATGATATGATGACAGGGAATTAATTACCATCACATCACAACTACTATTTTTCCAACAGCCCATCATCTCTCCATTTTTTAAACAATGCAATTGTACTGTCGCTCAGTTTTTCGGTTTGTTTAAAAGGCATAAAGCCCCTTATGGTGGGCTCCAGTTCTATGCGGCGGATAATTTCATCAATATCCGTTTTTACATTAGCAAAATTATCGTAGGGCTTTTTGTTACCCCCTTTTGCCGGGATATGACACGGCGAACAGCTATTCATAATAACTGTTGAAACATTGGAAGCATAAGTAGTTTTGGGAGCTTCCGCCATTGCAGTTTTCTTAGCCGAACTGCAATTCGACAATACAACCGCAGCAAAAGCCACACCCAGCAGTACAATATATTTTTTCATGTTGGTTAAATTTGAAAACTGAAAATAAACAAAAAACTAAAGGAAACGCAACCGGCCATCAAATCGTTTTCTTTTCATTATCGGTTGCTTGCTTATTTACTCATTCGGTAACTTTACTAACTTCTATGCTGAATGCTACTGCTAAAACATACCGCAATGCTTATTCGGGTCTGTCAAAAGAGACATGGCTGCTGTCATTAATAATGCTGATCAACCGGAGCGGAACAATGGTAATCCCCTTCATGACCTTATACCTCACTGATCCTAAAATGGGCTATTCAGTTGGTGATGCAGGTATTGTATTCGGATTATTTGGTGCTGGTGCATTTTGCGGGGCATGGCTCGGCGGCAGACTTACAGATAAAATTGGTTTCTACCCTGTTCAGTTGTTCACTCTTATTGTTGGTGGCATTTTGTTTATGGTACTGGGCCAAATGAAAACCTATCCTCTTATCTGCATTTTTACTTTCCTGCTAAGTTTTGTAAACGAATCATTCCGCCCGGCTAACTCAACTGCCATAGCTTTTTATAGTAAAGATGAAAACCGTACCCGTTCTTATGCTCTCAACCGGTTGGCAATTAATCTTGGCTGGGCTGTGGGCAGTGGATTGGGTGGGTTTCTTGCTGATATAAATTATGAACTACTGTTTTGGGTGGATGGATTTACCAATATAGGTGCTGCTGTGCTAATGTGGCTGGTGCTAAAACCGGTAAACTATAAACCATTGGCAAAAGCAAAAATTGATGATCCGCTGGTGCAATCAGCCTATAAGGATAAAACCTATCTATCCTTTGCCCTTATCACTATGCTTTTTGCCTGTTGTTTTTTCCAGTTGTTCAATAACCTGCCTTTGTACTTTGAAAAAGATCTCCATTTCTCAAAACCTTTTATTGGTCTTTTAATGGCAACCAATGGTATCATCATTGCATTAGTAGAAATGGTACTTGTTTTTAAACTGGAAGGCAAAAGA
>JAYVKT010000044.1:0-5826 GCA_043768195.1 Chitinophagaceae bacterium
TACCTAATTTTTTATAGTAGTTATACGATAGTATATTTACGAAATAAATCTACAATAATTCCATCATCATTTTTATATACACCATGTACTTTAAGAAAGTTTTCACATTTATAAATGACTATTTCAACCATTAGTGCAATTAAATTGTTTTATATAAAATACTAAATTTTAGATTACTAATTAAATGACAACTATTAATAACGGCATTGCAATAAAAGGCGCAAGAGTTCATAATTTAAAAAATGTTTCGGTAACTATTCCTCGAAATAAGCTAGTAGTAGTAACGGGTGTATCGGGTAGTGGCAAATCATCGTTAACCATTGATACACTTTTTGCAGAAGGGCAACGCCGCTATGCCGAAAGCCTTAGTGCCTATGCCCGCCAGTTTATGCAGCGCATGAACAAGCCGGATGTAGATTTTATAAAGGGCTTATGCCCCGCAATTGCCATCGAACAAAAAGTAATTACCCGCACGCCACGCAGCACTGTTGGCAGCATGACAGAGATATATGATTATCTCCGGTTGTTTTTTGCAAGGATTGGCAAAACGATTTCACCTGTTTCGGGAAAAGAAGTAAAAAAGGATGATGTAACAGATGTGCTGGATGCAATTGTAAAGCTTACGGAAGGGGATAAAATTTTCATCCTCGCTACTTTCAAACAGCATAAGAACCGTGACATAAAAGAAGAATTGAATATTCTGGTGCAGAAAGGGTTTAGTAGAGTGTACAGTCGGCAGTCAGCGGTCAACAGTCAACAGCCGGGAGAAACTTACAGGATTGAGGAGTTACTTGAATTGTCTGATAAAGAATTAAAGACTAAAAAGATTACACATATACTCATTGACAGAATTGTGGTAAAGGACTTTGATGAAGATGATAAACACCGGGTGGCAGATTCTATCGGCACTGCTTTTTATGAAGGGGAAGGAGATGTGTATCTTGAAGTACAGACTGAGTCAGAAGCCGGAAGTCAGGTGTCAGGAAAGAAAAAGTCCAAATCAGATTCCCATTCACCATTCACCATTCACCATTCACTTCTTCATTTCAACAACCGCTTCGAACTTGATGGTATGCAGTTTGAAGAACCAGTACCGAATCTTTTTTCATTTAATAACCCGTTTGGAGCCTGCCCCACTTGTGAAGGTTTTTCGCAGGTGCTTGGTATTGATGCTGATTTGGTAATTCCCGACAGAAGATTAAGTGTGTATGATGGTGCCGTGGCTCCATGGAAAGGGGATAAGCTGGATTGGTGGCGGCAAAATTTTGTAAAAGGAGCTAAGAAGTTCAACTTTCCGGTGCATAAACCCATTGCAGATCTTACCGACAAACAATACAAACAATTATGGGAAGGCAGCGATGGGGTGATGGGAATCAATGATTTTTTTAAGGACGTTGAATCGCAATTGTATAAAGTTCAATACAGGGTTTTATTGAGCCGCTATCGTGGCAGAACAGCATGTCCCGACTGTAATGGCTATCGTCTTCGTAAAGAAGCCCTGTATGTAAAAGTGAATGGAAAAAATATCGGGGAGCTGAGTACAATGCCGGTAAGAGATTTGAAAGTTTGGTTTGATGCGTTGGGAAGCAAACTGAGCAGCCATGATAAAGAAGTGGCGAAAAGGATATTGATTGAATTGCACAACCGGCTTGATACACTGATTAAAGTGGGATTAGGTTATTTAACACTGATACGATTAGCCAATTCATTAAGCGGTGGAGAAAGCCAGCGGATACAACTAACAAGAAGCCTGGGCAGTAATCTTACTAACTCATTATATATACTGGATGAACCATCCATCGGTCTTCATTCAAGAGATACAGCTAACCTGATTAAAGTATTAAAGGAGTTAAGGGATTTAGGAAATACGGTAGTAGTGGTGGAGCATGATGAAATGATGATGCGGGAAGCTGACCATATTATTGATATGGGGCCGCTGGCATCACACCTTGGTGGAGAAGTGATAGCAGAAGGGGATTATGATGAAATAATTTTTAATTCAATGAGCCTGACTGGTAAATACCTGAATGGGGAACTGAAAATTGAACCACCAAAAACAATTCGTAAATGGAACCGTTCTATTACAGTGGAAGGAGCAAGGCAGCATAATCTTAAAAACATTACAGTTGAATTTCCATTGAATGTGCTGTGTGTGGTAAGCGGCGTAAGCGGAAGTGGTAAAACAACATTGGTAAAACAAATTCTTTTTCCCGCCCTGCGAAAGTTGAAAGGTGAATTCGGCGATAAGATTGGTTTTCATAAACAAATAACCGGCGACATTGAAGGCATAGCCCAGTTAGAAATGGTGGATCAGAATCCTATTGGTAAATCATCAAGAAGTAACCCCGTTACATACATAAAGGCTTATGATGAAATAAGAGATTTGTATGCCAGCCAACCATTGAGTAAGATGCGGGGATTTCAACCCAAACACTTTTCTTTTAATGTAGATGGGGGCAGGTGCGATACTTGCAAAGGCGAAGGCGAACAAGTAGTAGAAATGCAGTTTTTGGCTGATGTACACCTGACCTGCGAATCATGTGGGGGCAAAAGATTTAAAGAAGAAGTGTTGGAAGTAAAATACAAAGACAAAAACATTTTTGATGTGCTGGAAATGAGTGTGGATGAAGCGATTGGGTTTTTCTACAATGAAAAAGGTTTGGCCAAGGCAATTCAACCATTGAGTGATGTGGGTTTGGGCTATGTAAAATTAGGTCAGTCGTCAGACACTTTATCCGGCGGTGAGGCACAACGGGTAAAGCTGGCTTCTTTTCTTGGTAAAGGCAAAGCTAATAACAAAATTCTTTTCATTTTTGATGAACCAACTACCGGTTTGCATTTTCATGATATAAATAAATTGCTGACTTCTTTTAATGCATTGATTGAACAGGGCCATTCCATACTGGTAATAGAACATAACACTGATGTTATTAAAAGTGCCGATTGGGTAATAGACCTTGGCCCAGAAGCCGGTGATGATGGTGGAGAATTAGTGTTTGCTGGCAAACCGGCTGATTTGAAAAAACAAAAAGGTAGCCATACAGCAAAATATCTTTAGTTATCTCAATTTATCTAATGATTTTACCAGCTTTTCATCTTTCCTGATATTGCGGAAGGCCATAAAATAACCAGCGATAATAGCAAAAGGCAGTATGGAGAAGAGTGCCGGGGTAGCTTCAATAAGCTTTTTCGTTTCTGAAATGTATAAAATAACAATTATCACCGATAATAATAATCCAAGCAGGCAAAGTTTAATTTGAAGCTTTCGTTCTTTGTAAAGAAAAATAATAACACCAGAAAGTATAAGTGATGCCCCGGTAACTATCAGCAACAGAAAACCACTGCCGGCCTTTATTTCTTTATCAACCACTACACCTTTATCTAAAATTTTGCCGGTGGCAAAGGGAAACATAAAGCAAAGCAGGGCTGCTAAAGTGGCGAGTAATAACCAAAGGGTTTGCTGGCGTTGTATCATAGTAGGATTACTTATTTTTTATTAAAATTTCTGACAATACTTTTTTACACTGTCCAGTGCATTAAACAATACGAATGAGTTTTTCAATGCAAAGGAAACAATATCCTTGAATAAATCTCCATCATAATCGTGGGCAATTGAATTACGAACTTCTCTTATTTCAAAAAGGGTATTTACATTATCAACAAGCCCTTTTTTTCCTGCCTGCATAATTCTGTCTCTTACGGTTCCCGGAGTTTCGAGATCTAATCGCTCAACAGACTTAAAAATTTTCTGAATCAAAAGGTCACTAAGCCTTGCAAAGCGGCTGGTAAGTGCATCAAGTTCAATTAGCTGATCTTCAGACAGTATTTCAGTGGATTGAAAAAAAGGAGTGCATCTTTTTACCGAAGCTGACAAATGAGCTGCTGCATCTTCAGCCTGTTTTATTGTTTCATTCAGTAATATTATTTCGCTGGATGCAGGCATATTAATTGGTCTTCTATAACTTTTACAAAAGTATCGTTGAAATCTTTTTTAACAAGTAAATCAAGTTTTTGCTCTTCCAGGTGTTTGAAAATACCAGTTCTGATTTTTATTTTATCAACAAACCCTATTTTATCAGAAATGACAAGCAAATCAATATCACCTCCTTTTTTTTCATCATCTATTCTTGACCCAAACAAATAAATCCCCGCATTTGCATCAAAAGGCAGAATCTGGTCTTTAAAAAGTTGTATTTCTTTTTCAGTTAGTCTCATTTCTTACTACAAAGTAAACTCCTTTTATTCAATAGCAAAGCGTTGCAATTTGGTATGTTTAGCCCAATTCCGGATACAAAGGAAACTGCTTCATAAATTCTTTCACTTCACCTTTTACTGTTTCGATTACTGCTGCATCATCGGCATTGATTAATACTTTGTCTATCATAGCTACAATGGTTTCCATGTGTGCTTCTTTCATTCCTCTTGTAGTAATAGCAGGCACACCCACTCTTATACCAGAAGTGACAAATGGTGATTTATCATCAAACGGAACTGCATTTTTATTAAGTGTAATGTGAGCTCTGTCTAATGTTTCCTGTGCTTTTTTTCCGGTCAGGTTTTTATTGCGAAGGTCAATCAGCATCAGGTGATTGTCTGTTCCATCACTGATAAGTTTGTAACCTCTTGCTACAAATGATTTAGCCATGGCTTGTGCATTAGCAATTACTTGTTGTCCATAAGATTTGAAAGAATCATCGAGTATTTCGCCAAAAGAAACTGCTTTGGCTGCTATTACATGTTCCAGCGGGCCACCTTGCGAGCCGGGGAATACTGCTAAGTCTAACAGAGAACTCATCAATCGCAAATTTCCTTTCGGATCTTTTAATCCCCAGGGATTTTCAAAATCATGGCGCAGCATAATGATGCCACCTCTTGGCCCCCGCAATGTTTTGTGTGTGGTGGAAGTAACAATATGACAATGATCAAACGGATCATTTAATAAGCCAGTTGCAATTAACCCGGCAGGATGTGCTATGTCTGCAAAAACGACAGCTCCAATTTCATCTGCTACTGCCCGGATGCGTTTATAATCCCAATCACGGCTGTAGGCAGAGGCACCGCAGATAATCATTTTTGGTTTTTCTTTTCTGGCCGTTGCTTCCAGTTGTTCATAATCCACAATTCCATCTTTTGTAACACCGTAATGCAATGCCTGGTATGTTTTGCCACTAAAGTTGGCCGGGCTGCCGTGTGTCAGATGTCCGCCCATACTAAGGTCAAGTCCTAAGAATTTTTCACCCGGTTTCATTACCGCTAAAAAAACAGCACCATTGGCCTGCGCCCCGCTGTGTGGTTGCACATTTGCCCAGCTTGCATTGAAAATTTTCTTCAATCTTTCTATTGCCAGTGTTTCAATTTCATCCACTACCTCACACCCACCATAATATCGCTTGCCCGGATAACCTTCGGCATATTTATTTGTTGGCACGGTTCCCATCGCCTGCATTACCTGCAGCGAAGTAAAATTTTCAGAAGCAATTAATTCAATCCCGTTTCTCTGACGGTCTAATTCTTTGCTGATTAAGTCAAAAACTAAATTATCTTTTTGCATGTGGCAAAATTAAGAGAGTAGATTGAATCAATAGCTGTAAACTACACGGGTTTTTGTTTATTCTAAAATCCTTACTTTCGTTGGCCTTTGATTAGTTACCTCCGAAGAAGTCCTTCGGACAAAACCAATGTAGCTCCATAGATGAAAGCTATTATACCAGTAGCCGGCGCAGGTACCAAGTTGCGTCCGCATAGTTACACACAGCCCAAAGCACTCATTCCCCTTGCCGGAAAGACGGTTCTTAGTATTATTATTGACCAGTTAAGGAGTGCTGG
>JAYVKT010000045.1:0-4427 GCA_043768195.1 Chitinophagaceae bacterium
TTATATTTATTCCATGACCATAATTTGTTGAATGAACAATACACTATAACATCAATAAAAGAATCTTTTTTAATTATCTTATAATTTATAGCTGTTGAAGAAACCGCTGCATTAACAGAATTACTATCGGGTGTACCCTTAAAATCGTCTCCTTTTAATTTATAATTGACTCTCCAATTAATAGTGTCTTGATTTTGTGTTTGAGCAATTGTTTGAAAATAAATAACCAAACAGCAGAAGATGATAACTAATGTTTTCATAATAGTAAAATATGCGTAGATATCAATTTGAGTTGTTAAATTTTTAGCATAAAAATCTGCGTTCCATAAAAAACGCTGCAGGCGGTATCCTAAGGCTCATCAAAAAAAGTTTTCAAAATATCTTTTATAGAAGGATAAGTGTTAGCCATTGGTTCTTTAATATCTCTTGTCGGCACCCATTTTATAGCAGTAATATCTTCTTCTGTTTGGGGTACTAAGTTTTGAGCTGCGGGGCAAGTCATATAATACCAGTGAGTGGTTTTTAAAATATGTTTTCCAAATTCATCGTAAGTATGATAGGTTTCCCCAATTTTTTTCTTTAAGGTTAAATTAGTAACGCCGGTTTCTTCTTCTACTTCTCTTAAGGCGCACTCATCAGGATTTTCGCCTTTTTCCATTTTTCCTTTTGGTAAATCCCATTTGCCCAATCTATAAATAAATAACAGCTCTTTTTTGTTGTTTTGTACAATGCCGCCTGCTGCCTCTATTAATAAAAAATGCTTAAAAAATACCTTTTTTAATTGCTCAAGGTCTTTATTCCATAATACACCGGCATGAAATTCGGGTTTCTTTATTTCATGTAACAGTGATTTTATTGCAGGTCCGGATATCTCATCTACAAAAACAGCATCAGGGTGATGCAGTATTTCTTTTAATTCCTGGTTGATGTCATCACAAAGAAAAACAGGCTTATCTCCAAAATATATTTTTATGTGCATAATAATATTTCAAATTTTAAATTTCAACCTTCAAATTTGCAGCATGACAAACGAAAAAGCCGTTGCTGAAAAGCTCTTACAAATTAATGCAATTAAATTAAGTCCGCAACAACCATTTACATGGGCCAGCGGATGGAAAAGCCCTATCTATTGTGATAATCGTAAAGTATTATCTTATCCTTATGCACGTGATTTTATTAAAAGCGAAATGTGCAGTATTATTTTTGAACAATTTCCTGAGGCTGATATTTTAGCTGGCGTAGCAACTGCAGGAATTGCCTGGGGAGCAATGGCTGCTGATCAGCTTAAGCTGCCATATGTTTATGTAAGGCCTAAGCCAAAAGAACATGGTTTGGGTAATCAAATAGAAGGAACCCTTGAAAAAGGACAAAAAGTAGTGGTAATAGAAGATCTGATATCAACCGGAAAAAGCAGTTTGCAGGTTTGCGATGTACTAAAAGCCGCAGGAGTTGAAGTTATTGGTATGGTTTCTATCTTTACTTATGGATTTGCAGCGGCTTCGAAAGCTTTTGAAAGTGCAGGAATACACTATAAATCACTTACCAATTATGAAACATTGATCAATTTGGCGATTGAGAAGGGGATTGTTTCTCCAGATCAGCAAAAAACCTTGTTAAACTGGAGTGCGGATCCGGCAAATTGGTCGGGTAATTAATATCTTTAATAAAAAATGAATCTATGAAAAAATTGATACTGGGACTGGCGGTTTCTTGTTTTATGTTAGCAGGTAATGCTCAAATAAAGGTAAAAGACAAGGCTGTAATTGCCCTTTCAACTTTGCAACCATGCGATAAGTGCAAAGAACAAATTGAGTTTTTTATAGGTAAAACCGACGGTGTTATTTCTATAAAAGTAGATTTGAAAAGGAAAACAGCAACTGTAGCCTGGCTAACGGATAGAACCAATAAAGAATACCTGAAAACTGCGATAGCTAATTTAGGCTTTGCTGCTGATGATATTGAGGCGGAAGAGTTTGCCTATAAAAGGCTGCCTGCCTGTTGCAAAAAACCACCTGAAACACCCAAGCCACCAGTTCCCAAAGGGTAATAAAATGTGTTTAAATATGTAAAAATGCTGTCACGTAAATTGACGGCATTTTGTTTTATAAAGAGAATTTCTGCTTTCCCTCGTAGTTTACATCAAAGGTTTTGTACACATTTGCTTTGCCTAATTTTATCTTGCCGGTAACTTTTAGCATTACTTCTTTGCCAAAAAGAGCAGGTAAAGCATTCTTGTAAGCATTCTTCATATCCACTTCAATTTTAACCGGTAGCGTAAATTCCCCTCTTTTAGGTATATGAATCTGGTAATCCTGTTCCGTATGTCCCAGGTAATTGTTATCAATGTAAATGTCCAGGTTGGTACGTTTTAGGTCTAATCCAAAATTGTTAGGGTTATAATAAACCAGGTCGATATTAAAAGTTGAAGAAGCGAATCCGAGTTTTTCCGAGCTCAGGTTTTTAAATTCACGATATTCCAGTGCCTGAGGTTCCCGACATGATGACATGAAAATGAAAGTAACCAATAAGGATATGAGAAGAGGAGATAAGCTATTTCGCATGGTACCTAATTCTATGGGTAAAATATTATTGAAGCACAAAGTAACAGTAAATTTGGCGACGATATACTTACAACCACAGTGTATTCTTAATAGTTATATAGTCAGTACTTTGTATCAAAACTTTGTTTTTTAGTTATTAAAATTAGTTACTATCAATATTCAAAAAACGGATAGTGGATTATTTTAATAAAACTTTAGGTGTCCGCTACTTAAAGTAAAATATTCAATAACCTTATTTCGCTTTCTTTTTAACTACGACCTTTTTAGTAGGTAACGGAGTGTTAAGGGCTTTTTTCATAGCCTGCTCAAAGGTCATGTTTAGCTTTACTGGTTCGTCTTTATTTGCCGCCTTCTTTGTTATCGCTTTATTCTTAGTCATACTCCTATTATTATGCTTAAATCTATTACATATTTAGGCGTTGTATATGGCAAAATTAATTGGTGAGTTGCGTGGGGGAATACGGTGGCATCCTGGTTCCTTACAAACTCTTTTTCTTCTATTTCCTCAAATGTTAAGCCTGCCTTTTGAAAGGCTTCATAGTCTTCCCCTGTCACCTTCCAACAAACCAAGCAGTCTAACCGATCGAAATATTTTCTTTCGTTAATAAAGTCTTCAATTATATCCCTTGCTTTTGTTTTAAATTCTATAATAACATCTCTGTTATCCCATTTAGCATATAAATCGTATTGTCTTTTGTATCCAGAAGATAACGGTAATATATTTTTAATCATTTTATTTCCTATACACTCATAGAAAAGACCAACTACGGATGCTTCTTGGTCTATCGGTTTCTTTTGAAGTTTAATTGCATCGATGTTCATTGAAGGAAGCCCTTCTATAGCTCTAAATATTTCTGCTTTATCCCATTCTGGTTTATACTTATCATCAGCATCTCCCATGTATCTTACTACATTGCCTACAAACTCATTAAAAATTTCTTTTGCTATATTTTTATAAATTTTCGCCTGCATTCCATGAATTGCCTTACGTCCAATATCAAACTTAATAAAGGGGTCTTCAAAAAGCATGAACATTTGTGGCCATGCACCTTGATTACCCGTTACAGGATGCTCTATTGTAATACCGGTAGGCATTCCTTTTACAGATACGGTTATCGCTGAATTAAATAACGTAAACCCTTTATATTCCATAAAATCGTCGTTCTTTAATTGGTCTTCTGTGCAAATGCCGTTTTTAACACTTACTTCGTTAAAAAATTTTCTTACAGAGGCGCAACATGCCCAGTATTTAACTATTCTTTCCCCATACACCCAAGTGCCTTGTTTAAACACAACTTTGTTATACATCTTTTTCATTTTCTCCATATCTGTTCTACCCGCTTTTGCATAAACATACCAATCCTCAATGTCCATTAAAGTGCTTTTTAGTCTACCTTCTGTAATAAGCAAGTAGGAGAAATCTATTTTTTCAGAGTACTCTATCCCATCAATATTTGTCACTATTAATTTAATATCTATTGCTACATCATCTCCCCAGATAGTTAAAGTATTGCCTAAAGCGGTTTTGGTTCTTAGAACTGCCTTTAATTGAGCAACAGATAAATCAAATATTACACTTTCTTTTACATGACTTAATTCAACCAAAGTACCACGATAGTTTTCTTTAAGAGGGTTAGTAAATAATATTAGCGGAGTTTCGTCTGTTTGAGACTTCCACTTAAATGCGTCATTTATCTTACCATCCGATACTCCTTTTTCGGTTCCGCTTTTAATATAAAACTGATTGCAAGAAAATACCGTAAACGTTAATCCTACACCCTTCTCTCCAATAGAATTTGGGTCTTCTTCTTTATCTGTGGAAAAGGGAGCAACTAATACTTCCAATTTATCAGGGTGAATACCAAC
>JAYVKT010000046.1:0-2763 GCA_043768195.1 Chitinophagaceae bacterium
GGCCTTCAACTGCCCACTGATCCCCGATGGGTGAATCTCGCTGAAAAATCTATCGAAGAAATACTGACTGACCATGCCTATTGTGAGCAGAAAGCAGCTCTTACCTGCATCTCTCTTATTCAACGATACAGCGATAGGGAAAAGATGGTAATTGAACTTTCCCCCATCGTTACTGAAGAATGGGGACACTTCAGATTAGTACTGGCCGAACTACATAAACGGCATTTGAAACTGGGTTTGCAACGAAAAGATGAATATGTAAATGCTTTACTGCTCTTTCAAAAAAAGGGTGGGCACATTAACGACCGTTTTCTCGACCAAATGCTTACCATGGCATTAATAGAAGCCCGGAGCTGCGAACGGTTCAAAAGATTGAGTGAAGGCTTGAATGATGAGTATATGCAAAAATTTTACCGTCGTTTTATGGAAAGTGAAGCCGGACATTACACCTTATTTATTGAACTGGCAGAAACTTATGTTGACAAAGAAAAAGTTCGTAACCGCTGGGCCGAATGGTTGCAATATGAAACAGGTATTATAAAAAATCTTGACGTTCGGGGTGATAGAATTCATTAATCTATTCATCAAAATTTTCCGCAAACGATTGTAACAGTTATGCAAAAGAAATAGACTTATTTTCAATCTTCAGTGCTATACGATGATTGAAGAAATTCCCCGGGAAGTCTTAGAAATTTTTGCTACTTACGCAGCCGATCTTCCTAACCAGTCGGCCGGAGAAATAACAGTGGAAAGAATTGGCGGTGGATTAATTAATCATTCTTACAAAGTTAGCTGCCAGTATAAATCAGATTTTCTATTACAGCAGATAAATAAAAAGGTTTTTTTAAATCCGGAGGATGTACAGGAAAATTACCTGGCCATCTGGCAATATGCTGAATTTGAATTTACAGGCCTTCGGTTACCATCACCAAAATATTGCGGGAGAAATGCTACTCTTTTTACAGATGAAAAGGAAAACTATTGGAGAGCTTTTGAGTTTATAGACAATGCCAGCATGTTATTAGTTGCTAAAAAGCCCTCGCAGTCAAAAGCAACTGCTAAAACCTTTGCAAAGTTTACCGCTGCTTTCAATGAATTTAATGTGCAATCCTTAAAGACAGTTATTCCGGATTTTCATAATCTTAGTTTCCGCTACCAGCAATTTGAAGAATCGCTGAATACAGAATTATACGAACGAATGGCAAAAGCTTTATCGTCCATTAACGAACTAAAGCAAAGGGAACGGTACAAACATTTCTATGAAATTATTATTGAATCCGACGGGTTTCTGCAACGGGTGATGCATCACGATGCAAAAATTGCCAACATACTTTTCAGCAAAGTAAGCGGCAAAGTAATTTGCCCGGTTGATTTTGATACGGTAATGCCGGGTTATTTTTTCTCCGACCTTGGCGATATTATCCGGTCAATGGCCTGCAGTCATGATGAAAATAGTATTGAGTTTGAAAATATTTCAGTCCGGAAAGATTTTTATGATGCCATAATAGAAGGATACATGGCTGTAATGGGAAATCAACTGACAGACTCAGAAAAGAAATACATTCACTACGCCGGGTTGTTAATGATATATATGCAAGCCCTGCGGTTTCTTACCGATTATCTGAACGGGGATATGTATTACCGCATAGAATATCCTGAGCAAAATTTAAACCGTGCAAAAAACCAATTCACCTTGTTGAAAAAGTTGGAAGAATTTCTAAAAACTGAGTATAGTTTTTCTGCTTAAATCTACTCCTTGCTTTTACTTTTCTGAAAACGATTGCGCAATTATTGCTGCAACCGAAGTATCATCTTCGGAATTGCAGTAATTTCAGGAAACATGCAACCTACACAACAGTTTTGCTTTACACATACCACGGGAGAATACATTTACCTGTTTACATTGCACAATAGTAAAGGGGTTGAAGTTGTCATAACAAACTATGGCGCCATCATAACTTCTTTCAAAATAATAAATGCTGAAGGAGTAGTGAATGATATTGTGCTGGGCTTTGATAAAGTGGAAGATTACATGGCAGATAATTATACCAGTCAATACCCCTGGTTTGGCTGTGCTGTAGGCCGCTATGCTAACCGGATAAAGAATGGTTCATTTAATATTGATGGAAAAGAATATCAGCTCACAAAAAATAAAGGCAATGATACACTTCATGGCGGAGCCGAAGGTTTTGATAAAAAAATATGGAAGTTAGCTGGCATTGGCGAAAAGCCTAATCCTTTTCTTGAATTAAAATATACAAGCCCGGATGGCGAAGAAGGTTTTCCGGGAAAACTGGAAATATTAATCCGGTTTGAATTGACTGAGGAAAATGAATTGAGTTATACCTACAAAGCTAAATGTGACAAACCAACCCCTCTCAACCTTACTCACCACAGCTATTTCAATCTGAATAACGGAAAGGGAACTATAGAAGACCATGAGATAAAAATTTACAGTTCCGCTATTTTAGAGCAAGACAAAAATTTTGTTGCAACCGGCAAAGTACTTCCTGTTACGAACACGGCATTTGATTTCAGTGAATTTTTTCAGATCGGGAAAGGATTAAAAAAAGTTGAAGAGTTTGACAAAAGTTTTGTCGTGGATAAAAACATCGAATTATTAGTGGCAGAAGCAAAGTCTTTACAATCGCAAATTCACATGAAAATATATTCCACAGAACCGATTGTACATTTATATACAGGCAAATGGATTCCAATAATAAAGGGAAAGAATGGAAATATGTATGGCCCTCTTTCGGGATT
>JAYVKT010000047.1:0-3100 GCA_043768195.1 Chitinophagaceae bacterium
CGTTAGCTTAAAAAGAAAAAAAGCAATGCGGCTCCTTTCCAGTTCACTGCAAATGAAAGCTATATTGATGCCACTTAATTTTGTATTTATAAAACAGGCCAGTTCTTCCTCAGAAAAGTGATAAATAAAATGACTGCTGATTAGAATATCGCAGACTGGTGGTTTAAATGCGGGGCTAAGGATATTGGCCTCTTCAAATGTTATTTCCTCAAAACCGGCACATTTTTCCCTGGCATAGTTTAACGAGTTGCTGTTTCCGTCTATTCCAACAATGGAGAAAGTCCTATTTTTTTTTCGAAGTGCTTTTGCAATGGCTAAAATCAAATCGCCGCCACCACAGCCTAAGTCAATAATTTTTAAATGTTTCTTTTCAGCATGATTAACAGCAAGGACTGCTTTGATGGTAGATCTGTAATTGCCCAACCACCTGTTAATCCAGGCAAGGCTTTGTAACGCCTTGTGCAATGGTTCACCGGTTAAAGAGAGGTTATCCAACTGTTCCTGTTTGGCAGAGCGGCTATTCATGCGGTGGTTATATTCATTGGCTTGCCGTGTGTTTGCCGGATGATTGCCGGCAACACACCAGGTATATGCGTAACACCATACATCATTAGCTGCGCCAGGTTATCTTTTCCAAAAAATGTTTGCAAAATCCTTCCGGTAGTAATTCTTCTTTTAAATTCTTTGTTCCATTGCTTTGTATAAACAGCTTCAAGATCCTGCCTTGATTTTATTGTTTTATCAAAGTATTTAATAATTAACTCCGCTGCGATTTTGGCACTGTGTATGGCGATGGCCATTCCATTACCCGAAAGGGGGTGAATCATACCGGCCGCATCACCACACATCAGAATGTGTTGTTCTACGGGTGTTTTATTAGAAAATGAAATTTGGCTAATGGTTAAAGGATGTTCAAGAACTGGGGTTGAGTTTTCAAAAATATTTTTTAAATGTTTGTTTTTATACAGCACTTCGTGTTTGTAGGCTTCAATATTTTTATACTGCTGAAAGCTTTTATAGTTGGCAAGAAAGCAAACATTCAGATTTCCGTTTTCTACCTGCGACACGCCACAGTAGCCACCTTTAAAATTGTGAAGGGCTACGAGATCCTCAGGAAAGTCGCCTTTTAGGTGTGTTTTAACACCGACATATGGCGATTTGTTTTTTATAAACTGCCTGTCAAGTTTTATATCGAGTTTGCTTCTTTTGCCATAGGCACCGATGGCTATTTTAGCAATGAACACTTTTTCTTCCGTTGTAGTTACCCGGAACATATCATCTTTAAACACTACTTCTGTAACCGCATCCTGTATGATGATGCAATTATTTTGCAGTGCTTTTTTAAAAAGAAAATGATCTAATGCGTAGCGGCTTATACCAAAACCTCCTAAAGGGAGTTTTGTTTCTATTGTTTTTCCACGGGTGGTGCTTATTAATAAGCGGTTAATTTTTTTAGCACCAATAGTCATCGGGTCAGCATTAAGGTGTTGAAGATAGGGGAGCACTTCATTGGAAATAAATTCGCCACAAACCTTATGCTTTGGGTATTCATTTTTTTCTATGAGAATTACTGATAAGCCTGCCGCAGATAAATGAATGGCATTAACAAGTCCGGCTAACCCACCCCCAATTATCAATATATCCGCTTTCCCGTTGTTCAAAAAAATGATTTATTTCTGAATTCAGTTCTGGTATAGTTTCTTTTTTAATACACTGGCTGCTTTGGTATAGCCACCGTCAGAACCATCTACAAAGTGGATATGGTTTTCGTCCATTCCACGAACATAACATGACATAACAGATTCTTTACTTACATAAAGTCCATAGCTGATATATCCTTCTTTCTCAAGCTGGGTTAAGGCTTCTTCCAGTTGTTCCCGTTGTTTTGCAGTGCCGGAAATAACGGTGTTGATTTTTCCATCAATAACTAATGTATCGGACATGTCCACCAGTTGAGTCAGGTAGGTTTTTCCCAATTTAGTTCTGAAATATAAAGAGCCGATTAAAGTGGTGAGCCAGGTACGAATAAGGTACAGCGGTTTGTAACCACCCATTCTTACCCGCATCTCCCTTCCTATTTTTTTAAGTGTCCCTTTTAATTTTAGTTTGGAGATAGTAATGGGTTTTCTTTTTTCCTGGTCGCCATATATACTGTCTATACTATCAATTACTTTTTTAAAAGCAGCAGCCTGATTAGCCCCATCATTGCTGTTTACCAGCAGGCTTACTACTTCATCATAATTTTCCGGTGGTTTTATTTTATCCCAGCGGCACTGCATACCACTCATATCAAGTTCTTCCTCTGTGAAAGGCGGCGGCTCCAGCATATAATCTTCGCCTTTAATAATTTTTTCAGCATAGGAAAGGCCATTACCCAGTAAGACAGGAATGGAAAACAAATCTGATGTTCTTAGTTTACTGATGCTAAGTTTATCTCCATTCGTATAAATAGTTTCAACAGGTACATGGCCAACCCGCAACATCATATTAAAATTCAACTGTGTATTTTGCTGATGTTTAACCAGGGCTTTCATTACTGCATCTACTATGGAAGGCGGAACAATAAAAGTAGCTCCATCACCACCAAAAAAAAATGGAACGGTAAGATTTTCTTTGTAGGCAATATTTAGTACGGCAACAATGCTTCCTGTTGCAACCAGGTTTACTGTCTCATGCAATCCATCGGCAATTGCGGCAGTTGATTTTTTTACATCGGTAATTAATACATGCCAGTTGGCAGGGATTTTAAAAAAAAGATGCTCTTCCATCAACAGGTCGCTCAGGGAAATCTGGTTTACCGGCAGACGGGAGTAGAATAAATCATTAGTACTTACTGCCATATCTTAATTGATCTCAATTAGCTACGAAAGGTAAGTTTTTTAAGTTTGCAAAAAATGATACCCCGCCTGTTTCTGTTGTAAAAAACGCAGCAACCGGCAATATTTTTGCCAGTTTGCAAAAACATTTCCGGTGCTATCAAAAATGTTGAAGTAATCAGATAACAATTACACTATTGGCGCCACCATACACATTGGGCTGCTCACTATCAGCCTGGGGTTCGTTAACCCACTCAGTTTCATTAACCAGGTATTTAAACTCA
>JAYVKT010000048.1:0-7344 GCA_043768195.1 Chitinophagaceae bacterium
TATGCTTTGTACATATTATTAAGTTCAGTTTGCTGGGCATCAATATCTTTTTGCCAGTCAGCAGCAATATCATCTAATTGTTTTTGAGCTGTTTTGTAATCCGGCATTTTATCCAGAATATACCTTGTATCAATAATGGCATATTTCTGGGAAAACCCTGACAGGCCAACTCCCAACAGGCCGGCAAGAAGAAATATCTTTTTCATAGACTAAAATTTATGATTTAGAATTTACTACTATTATTCTGGTTCAAAACCTAACATAAAGGTAAACCGTGAAGCACCTTTAAAGCCTGACTGCCCGGGTTGGATGCGATCAAGACCTACACCATAATCAAATCCCAACAAACCAAACATCGGCAGGAAGAACCGCATACCGACACCTACACTACGGCGCAGACGGAACGGATTATAATCTTTATAATCATGCCATCCATTGGCTGCTTCAAAGAAAGATAAAGCATATATAGTACTGCTGGGGTTGGTTACCAGCGGGAAACGCATCTCCAGTGTATATTTATTAAAGATGATAAAGAATTTGTTTGCATTTTGCTGATCAGGGTTTATAGTCGGGTCAGATGACTCATACACCGGGTATCCTCGATGTGCAACAATATCATAACCTAATAAACCAAAATTATTGGTTAACCCTGCATCACCAACCTGGAAACGTTCAAATGGTGAATAGTCAAGCTTACTGGTGTAGCGGCCTATATAGCCATACTTGGCAGCAATCTTCATTACAAACTGGCGGGTTTTATCAGCCCCCATTGGTTTTCCAATTGGAACATACCACTCGGCATTAAATTTCCATTTATGGTACTCAGGGGTTTTGTAAGGGTTAGTGGAGTTAATCAGGTTTTTATTAAACAAAGAATAAGGCGGTGTAAACTGAACACTTGCTGTAAGATTAGAACCGCTTGTTGGAAATATTGGATTAAAAACAGAAGAACGCTGCAAAGTGATCTTCATACTTACGTTATTCGATGTACCGTCTTTCAATCCTTCAAAAATGGGGTAATTGCGGAGTTTGTATTGCGTAATGTTCAATGTATAAACAAGGCTGAAAAAATCATCCGGCCACTTCAATTGTTTGCCAAGAGAAACCGAAAAGCCTGTTGACTTCAGATAATTGGAATCTGATCTTGCTCTGTCTATCTGGCCGGTAAAAGGATCAAATGCATTGGAGTATTTACTATTGTTGATACCAAACGTAAGTGAGTTTCTTTTCTTACCACCCAGCCATGGCTCAGTAAAAGAGGCACTCAGTGAACGGTATGCTCTGCCATTAGACTGATACCGGAGACTTAATTTTTGTCCATCCCCTGTAGGCAATGGATCCCAGGCTTGTTTTTTCCAGATATTTTTAATTGAAAAATTATTGAAAGTAACCCCCAATGTTCCGGTAAGGCCTACACCACCACCCCACCCTGCAGACAATTCCAACTGGTCAGAAGATTTTTCTTCTAATTTCCAGTTGATGTCCACCGTTCCATCATCAGCATTTGGGACTACACCGGGGTTAATTGTTTCCTGGTTAAAATATTGGAGATTGGCCAATTCCCTTTGAGAACGGATAAGGTCAGAACGGCTGAACAATTCGCCGGGAACTGTTCGCAACTCACGTCGAATTACATGGTCTTTTGTTTTTTCATTACCCGCAATGGTTACATTCTTTATTCTTGCCTGCGGGCCTTCAGTAATTCTTATTTCATGATCTATAGTATCATTATAAACAGCCGTTTCAATTGGCTCTACACGAAAAAAAAGATACCCGTCATCCATGTACAAACCACTGATATCACCCCCTTCTTGTGTTAGTTCTTTACCAAGCCGTTTGTTCAGTATGTCAATATTATAAACGTCCCCTCTGTTAATACCGAGGTATAGGTTGAGCAGCGAATCAGAATATTTTGCATTCCCTTTCCAGGCAATATTGCCAAAATAATATCTTCTGCCTTCATCCACTCTCAGATCAACATTCATATTGCCTTTCTGAGTATTAATTGTAGTATCATCAACTATTTGTGCATCCCGGTATCCTAAGGAGTTATAAAAATCGAGTACTTTATTTTTGTCTTCCTCAAATTTTGTTTCATTAAATTTTGCGCCGCTAAGTTTGAAACGGAAATATGGATCTAATAGTTTTTTGGTTTTACTAAGTGAAAGAAAGCCCCACTCTTTTACATACTCTTTAAAAGAAAATGGCTTTGTAACACCGTACGGACTTGGCGTATTATCAGACTGAAGAGTAGCCTTGCTCATTTCTTTGGTGCCCTTCATTTGTTTTTTCAACCGGAGGCCATCAACATTTTTATTTCCAAAATAACGGATATTATCAATATGGATTTTTTTACCCTTATCCACATAAATCGTCATGGCATTAGAGTTGGCAAAAACAGTGTCGGTAATCTCTACAATTTTTACTGTTACATTCAGGTAGGCCTTCTCTGTATAAAATTTTGTAACCTTTTCAACAATTTCCCGGCGGGTGTTTTCTGTAATGATGGTTTGCTTGGCCAGGTTTACTTTACTCAATATTTCTTCTTCGTCTGATTTACTGACACCAACAAATTTAAAATTACCGAGGCGGGGACGTTCTACTACTCCGATTTCAATCCAGACTTTATCATCCTGCACTTTTGTTACATACACTTGTACGCCTGAAAAAAATCGCTGGCGCCAAAGTGCTGCAATTGATTTAGCAAAAATATCTGTGCCGGGGTGAATAAATTTATCGCCTGCCTGCAGATTAGTAATAGAATAAACGATGGAAGTATCCAGATGTTTAATTCCTGTAATGTTTACAGCGACTATAGTGTATTCTTTGGGTATCTTGGCATCTCTCCATTCGATAAGCTTGGGATCAACGGAGGTAGGATTTGTTGTATCTGCTATCTGAGCCTGTACAGTAAATACAAATACCATCACAGACATCACAGTAATACCAAGCCTTAGTAAAAATCTTTGCATGATTTGATTGTTCAAAGTCAGTTTCAAAATGGGCTGAATTAACCCCTAAAAGGTTGCTTTACAAGCTCACTCCTTTTGGTTGAGGCGGCAAAATAACGGTAAATAATTGAAGTCTTTGTTAAAGAAAACAGGAAGTAGGGGTAGTAAATAGAAAATAGGGGTAAAAGCCCAATATTTCCTTGTTTTTATCGCTTAAATCAAGTTTTTGGCTCCCTTAACTCACGGATTATCCAGCCACTACCTGATCGCTGGTTTTTCCAAACCGCCGTTCCCGGTTTTGATAGTCGAGGATGGCTTCATATAGGTTTTCTTTCCTGAAATCGGGCCAGCGAACATTGGTGAAGTATAATTCGGCATAAGCAAGCTGATAAAGTAAAAAATTACTAATACGGTATTCGCCGCTGGTTCGTATCATTAATTCAGGGTCAGGGAAGCCGCTTGTGCAGAGATATTGCTGCAGGGTATCCTGGTCAATATTTTCTATTGACAACCGGTCACTTTTTACCTCCCAGGCAATGCTTTTTACAGCATTCAATAATTCCCATCTGCCACTATAGCTTAAAGCCATTATCAGGTTAAGACCTGTATTGGCTTTAGTAATATCCAATGCTTCGTTTAATTCTTTTTTGGCGTATTCTGGCAACATACTCATATCGCCAATTACATGCAGCCGGATATTATTTTTGTCGAGGCTTTCTACTTCTTTGCGGATGGTGCTTACCAACAGCTCCATCAAACCGATAACCTCGTATTCGGGTCTGTCCCAGTTTTCGGTTGAAAAGGCATAAAGCGTCAGGTATTCAATACCAAGTTCTGCGGAGCCTTCCACAATGTTTCGTACACTTTCTACTCCATGAAAATGACCAAAGAGCCTGTCCTCTCCTTTTTCTTTGGCCCAGCGTCCATTGCCATCCATGATAATGGCAATGTGGCGGGGGAGATTGCTTTTATCTATTTTTTCAAGCAGCTTCGACATAATTAACGACTACTAAATCAGTAGGGCAAAGGTATTGGGGATTGACGGAATTTTTCTATTATAAAAAAAGCCATCCTTTTATAGATGGCTTTTTGCAATCAGGTAGCTTATTGTAATTTACTTTATTTGAATTTTAGTTCTTTCCCCAAACGGCTATTCTTGATTTTCCTCTGATAAAACCTTTTGTTTCATACCAGAAGTGAATGCTTGTAAGATGCCGCAATCCCCCGTCCATGTCAATTACACGGCTTTCGCTACCTTGTGCAAAACGGTTTCGCAGTTCTACATTCTGCATTGTCCCGTTATCAAAATGTATTGTCATTTTGTACATTTTCAAAGGGCCATCGGTAACTTTTAATTTGATTTGGCGAACATCGTCCTTCCAGTTTCCAAAATTGATAACATCATGATCTACCCCAAAGCCTACTTTTTTATCTTCCAGAAAAAACCAGTCGCCGGCATTTTCTTTTCCGGTAGAATTAGTACTTGTAAATGCAGTAGTAAGGCTAAAAACAGCAACGATAATAGTGCTGAATAAAATTGTTGTCAGGCGCATAATAAATAAGTATTTGGTTAATTAATAAGTTTGAGAGATAGACCACCAATTAATTACTGTGGTTTAACGGCACAGCTAAATAATAACAATTATGAGTATTGCCACTAACCCATCGGGGTGATTTTTTCTGCAACCCGAAACCCGGTTAATTAGCCGTAGGGCACTTATAAGACTGAAGATTGAAAGTAATATGAAACATAGCTGTTACAAACTGATCCTTTTGTTTGCTGTTACCCCGCTGCCTTCCGGGAATGCCGATAGGCTCCCCAAGCTCATACGATCTGTCGCTTAACAACTGTGCATTAGATGTGCTGCCATCCGGATTGAGGGGGAATGCCGCAGGATCAACATATGTTTTGCTTACATCATCCAGATAGTCTGTATTGGTAAAGCGGTGCAATACTTCGAAACCAATATTAATCCTTTCATTAAATGAATACTTGATACCGCCACCGAAAGGGATACTGATTCCCATTGCACTATATTTTTTTCGATCAGCATATAAGCTGCTGCCCTGTCCTTCTGTACCCAATGGTCTCAGAAATACTTTTTCCCCTCTGAGATAGGCATAAGGATCGTAACTAAAAATACCGGCACCAAACGTTATGTAAGGGGTAAAGCTATATTGTGGCTCGCCAGGCATAAAGCGAAAGAAATTAAAATCCCCTTGTAAGGTAACTTCCCAAACCTTGCTGTTAAAGCTAAGGTTGCGGCTATACATATATTGGTTGTGTGAATTGTATTGATCTGAATATCCCAACTGGGCAAAAGTGGCACCAAGCCTTAGGGCAATATAATTACCAAAGTTTTTGCGGAAGAATAAACTGGCAGCCAGTTTAGCTGTGTTGAGGCGGGCCCGGGTATTCAGGTCACCAAAATATTGACCGGCACCAATGCCGATGCCAAACTCACCTTCTTGTACTACAGCATCCTGCGCAGAAACGGCAGTACCAGAAAAAAAGGCAACGGTGGAGAAAGCAACCGCAACAAATAACTTCTTCATCATAACTTAAAATATGGTTCGGGATTAGCTTAGAACGATAAAAATAAGATTTTCTTATAATTATACGGCTATTTTAGTTCCGTTTGTCAAGGCCCCAGGTTAGTTTATTGCGAAGGGTTTGCAGAAAGTTGTTCTCACTCAGGCGAACCAGGTTGATGTCAAACCCCTCTTTTTTAACGGCTAACTGCACATCTTTACTCACAATTTCCCTCCGGGAGTCTAAGGCGCAAATGATTTGCTCGGAGCGGCTTTCGATCTCAAAAGAAATAATATTGTTATCCGGAACTATAATGGGGCGAACATTCAGGTTGTGAGGAGCCACCGGCGTTATCACAAAACTACCTGAATCGGGAAATACCACCGGGCCGTTGCAGCTTAATGAATAGCCCGTTGAACCGGTAGGTGTAGCCACTATCAATCCGTCTGCCCAATAAGTATTTAAAAATTCACCATTCAGGTAAGTATGAATTTTTATCATAGATGCCACATCTCTTTTATGAATAGAAAAATCATTTAACGCATACGGCACATTGCCAAACATAGGTAAGCTGGCATCCAGGTGAATCATTGTCCGCCTGTCTGTTACATACGTTCGCTGGGCAATGGCTTTTACAGCTGTCTTTACTTCTTCCCGGCCAATGCTGGCCAGGAAACCTAAGCGGCCAAAGTTGATGCCCATTATAGAAATATCCTTATCCCTCACCAGGGTAACGGTATCAAGCAAAGTACCATCACCACCGAGGCTTATGATAAATTCAACTTCGTCTGTCAAATCTTCGGCAAGAGAAAAAGTTTTTGTATCGGCAGGTAGTTGAACACTGTCTTTTAACTGATCAAAATAGTCTTTGAAAATAACAGGTTCTATTTTTTGATTAGCTAACTCATCAAAAAACAACTGCACATCTGTTCGCTGTTCATTCTCCAGTACCCGGCTGTATATTGCTGCTTTCATGCTTTGTTTTAGAAAATGGTCTTGCGATGTAAAAATAGACCGTTTTGTCCTAACGAGTTAAAACTGTATTCCAGTTTGAAAGTAACATCGTAAAAAGTAAGGATATCAATACCAAAACCACCTGAATAAAGCATTTTGTTAGCAAGTGAATTTTCTCCCGGTTCCGGAGTATAGACATAGCCACCATTGCCATACATTTTTCCAAAAATGCGGAAAGGGATTTTTTGTGCTTGTTTTCCCTTCTTGCCAGCCGGAGTTTTTATAGAAAAATTCAGCAGTTCTCTTGTAAATGTTGTTTTTAAATAACCGCCAGCTACGCCATCAATTACATAGTATTCAAACCCCTGCATGAAGACATCTCCATATCCCAGAAAACGTTGATTAAAGTAAGGTTGTTTGAAGGGCAGCTTTACACCTCCATATACGTTGAGGTTAAAAAAAGTTTTTGCAGCCAGCGGCCAGGTACCAGATCCTTTTACATGAAGTTGCCAAACATTAATAATATTATTAAACCCGTTTTTGCTGATTGAAATTTGTGCAGCGTACCCTTTAGTTGGATAAGGAATGTAATCAAGATCGTAATAAGTCATGGTATAATAAACCCCGGGAAAACTAATGCGGTTGCGACCGGCTTTAAAGTAAGAAGGGTTTAGGGCAACAATCGTATCGCTTATGCCTTCCGTCACATAACTTATTCCCAGGCTATGTCTTGTTTTGATAGCTTTACGATAGGTAAGCTCTGCGCTGCCATTTGTAAACTTGCGGACATAATTGTTTTCATCTTTCAGAAAAACCTGTTTGTCGTTGATGGTAGTATAATTAATCTCCCTGTTTTTGCCGGTGGCAAAAGAAAATTTCGTCCCCCATTTCAATTTGTTGTCAATG
>JAYVKT010000049.1:0-2364 GCA_043768195.1 Chitinophagaceae bacterium
TACAACTTCCTACGGTTCTTACTCCGGTGCTGTGCCCAACGAAAAAATTACCTGGGGTAAGTTAGATATTAATACACCTAAGTTTATTGTAGAGAGTGATGCTACCATTGTTGCCCCGCTGATTTTTGCGTGGGTATTGGGGTGGTAAAAATGTTCCCTCCACCCAATGAAGGGAGAACTTAGAGAATAATATTGCAAGCAGTTTTTCTTATTGCAAAAGAAAAGCCTTCTGATTTTCAGAAGACTTTTTAATATTGTAGAGACCAGGTTCCCCTTTAGGGGCGGAGGGGCTGTTACCTCGTTCCCATATTCAACGGTGTATCCCTTTTCAGCATTTCTTCCCTGTTGGCCATTTCCCATGCCGTATGAAAGATCATCCGCACTCTTTTTTCATACAGCTCCCAGTTAATTTTATCAACGGTATCGGTAGTTTTATGATAGTCTGCCTTAAGCATACCATCGTAAAAGAATAAAATGGGAACGCCTTTACGGGCAAAATTGTAATGATCACTACGGAAATAAATCCTGTTACGGTCATTAGGGTCGTCAAATTTATAATCTAATACCAGCTGGGTATATTTATTATTTACACCTTCATTTATAATGGGTAATTCACTACTTAATTTATCGTGGCCAATTACATAAACATAATTCATGCTGTCATCGGTTTTGCGGTCGGTGTCAATTCTTCCCACCATATCGGTATTTAAATCAACACTGGTTTTCTCCAATGGAAAAATCGGATGATCGCTGTAATATTCACTTCCCCATAGCCCTTTTTCTTCGCCGCTTACTGTCATAAATACCATTGTTCTTCTCGGGCCATGCCCTTCTGCAGCAGCCTTTGCAAAAGCTTCTGCCATTTGAATTACGGCACAGGTTCCGCTACCATCATCATCGGCACCGTAATAAATTTTTCCATCACGTTTACCTAAATGATCGAAATGGCCGGTTAAAAAAACGTACTCATCTTTTTTATCGGTCCCTTCTACAATACCCACTACATTACTTGCATTAATGATGTTGCGGTACTTATTAAAAGTAAAATTGAGTGCATACTTTTTTTCGAAAGAAGAAATTTTAAGTATTTCGCTTTTTTTAGCAGCAGCAAGCACCGAATCAAAATTAAAACTGTTGCCTATTATTGATTTTGCAAAAGCATGACAAAGTAATGCATAATTCACCATCTTTCCGGCAGCAGCTCTTGGAAAATATACACCTGTTTTTTTACCATTGTTAACCGTAAACTCATTAAAAGTTTCCTGCTGCGGATTTATAATTAATGCACCAATAGCACCTTTAGCAGCAGCAGTAATAAGTTTTTTACTGATACCGGGGAAGGTCCATTCGCTTCCACGGGTAGTACCGTTGATAATAAACTTGCCATCTGCTTTTGGTTCGCCTAAAAAGAAAACCACCACTTTTCCTTTCACATTCAAATTGGTATAATCGCTGTAAGCTTTATCATCAATACCATAACCAACAAAAACTATTTTTTTACCTTTAAACTTTCCGGTTTCATTAGTATTCATCGGGCTGATAAAATCTTTACCAAATACAGCAACGCTGCCCCCGGCTTTTAATGTTGTGCTTACCAAACTATCCTGGTACAGCGGATAATATTGCTGATACCCATTTAATGCTGTAGCAGATTTTAAACCCATAGTTTTAAACTGCGATTCGATATAAGCAGCAGCTTTACGTTCCCCGGCTGTACCGGTTTCCCTGCCTTCCATTTCATCGCTGGCTATAATGGTCAGGTGTTTTTTTAAATTTTCTTTGGTAATGCCCGACGCATATTTTGCGGCATTATCGGTTTGTGCAAAAGCAATACAGGAATAAATTAGTAATCCTGGTACAATCAATAATTTTCTCATTAAAAAACTTTTATAGTATTTAAAAAACTGCGGAAGTTTTTAAACTTCCGCAGTAATATGTTGCAGCAAAATAACTAATCCTTTACTGCTGTAATCAGATTATTTTATGAGTGGTAATCAGCAGGCAATCTTATCAACCCGGTTACCATGGCGGCCGCCTTCAAATGCAGTATTCATAAAAGTATCCAGCATTTTTTCTGCATCACCATCACGTACAAAACGGGCGGGGATACAAATAACATTAGCATCATTATGTTTACGAGCCAGCTCTGCCAGTTCTTCTCCCCAGCAAATTGCTGCTCTTACACCCTGATGTTTATTTGCGGTTATGGCAACGCCGTTTGCACTGCCACATAATAAAATACCAAAAGCCGCTTCTCCATTTTCTACTGCAAAAGCAACGGCATGTGCATAATCGGGGTAGTCAACCGAATCTTTAGTAAAAGTTCCAAAATCAGTAAATGCCAGGCGTTCACCTTCCAGTACA
>JAYVKT010000050.1:0-2579 GCA_043768195.1 Chitinophagaceae bacterium
CTTGGTACCGGGCTTATAAACAGCCAGGCGGATGAAAAAGAAACAATAATAAAAAAGCTGTATCAGGGTGATGAGGCAAAAACCATAAAACAGTAATTGCCACCAATGGGTAAAATTCATAAAGGCAAAAATACGGACGACTTATTTATATTAAAGAACTATTTATATACAAATACACATTGCCGGTAAGACAAGAAGGCGTCTTTTTATCTTATCAGTAAATTTTAAAAACGACTTACCGGCTTACCGGCAAAATTATGGCAGCATTACAATTTGAATTACAGCATATAGATTCGACCACTAAAGCGAGGGCAGGCAAAATAGCTACCGACCATGGCGGCATTCTAACCCCTATTTTTATGCCGGTAGGTACTGTGGGCAGTGTAAAAGCAGTAACACAGCAGCAATTAAAAACCGATGTGCAGGCACAAATAATTTTGGGCAATACTTATCATTTATACTTAAGGCCAGGGCTGGAAGTATTGGAAGCAGCAGGTGGCCTGCATAAATTTAATGGATGGGATAAACCTATTTTAACCGACAGCGGCGGCTACCAGGTTTTTTCTTTAGCCAATAACAGAAAACTAACTGAAGAAGGAGCACTGTTTCAAAGCCATATTGATGGCAGCAAACATTTATTTACGCCGGAAAATGTAATGGATATTCAACGCATTATTGGCGGCGATATTATTATGGCATTTGATGAATGCCCGCCATATCCCAGCGATTATAAATACGCTAAAGACTCGATGGACTTAACCCACCGCTGGTTAACAAGATGTTTCAAACGGTTTAATGCTACCGAAGATAAATACGGCTACACACAAAATTTATTTCCCATTGTGCAGGGGAGCACTTATAAAGATCTGCGTACTGCATCGGCAGAATTTATAGCATCGCAAAATGCAACAGGCAATGCTATTGGCGGATTGAGTGTTGGCGAGCCAACCGAAATGATGTACGAGTACACCGAACTATGCTGCGATATTTTACCCAAAGATAAACCCCGTTATTTAATGGGCGTGGGTACACCGTGGAATATTTTAGAAGGCATTGCATTGGGGATAGATATGTTTGATTGTGTAATGCCCACCCGTAACGGCCGCAATGCCATGCTGTTTACCTCACAAGGCATTATCAATATCGACAACAAAAAATGGGAAAAAGATTTTTCTGTTATTGATGATGGTATTGATTGCCCGGTAAGTAATTTTTACAGCAAAGCTTATTTACGCCACCTGATGAAGGCTAAAGAATTTTTAGGACTCACCATTGCAAGTGTACATAACCTGGCTTTTTATTTATGGCTGGTTACCCAGGCCCGTAAACATATTATTGCAGGCGATTTTAACAGCTGGAAAAATGAAATGGTGGTAAGGTTGCAGACGAGGTTGTAGTTTTTTAAAGTCCTAAAGTCCAATAATATTAGTCTCTATTTAATAAATCATATAGAAATGAAATTTTCAAAAAGAAACAGGAACATACTTTATTTTTCATTACTTATGATTGGTTTTGTAGTATTCGTTCTTTATAAATCCTCAAAAAATGAGAAGTCACTTGACAGGAATTTCAATATTATTGATGTTGTTGTAAAAGAGGTGACGATATATAAGGGAAAATATTTTTTGCTTTATACTTTTAAAACAAAAAATGAAACTGTAAGTGGTCAAACAGCCTTACGGGTAGAGAATACAAATTTATCCTATTTGAATAGTGTTTTTGCAGGGCAAAAACTTTTGTTAGCAGTTGATTCTGTCGATAACGAAAATAATATTTTATTATTAAGCAATAGTGACTATGAGCGATTTCACATTATTCCATCAGACACTGTTACTATGGGATTAAAAAAAATAGACTCATTGCGATAAGTGTCTTATAAGAAAAGATAGGAGGTTTTTGTTTCTTATGCTATGAATCAGGGCGTTGAAAGCTTATTTAGTCCTACTATGAAGGTGATTTTAACAGCTGGAAAAATGAAATGGTCGTGAAGTTGCAGACGAGGTTGTAAATCAGGGCAACTATATTAACATTTTAACCGTCTTTCAATAAAGAAATAAGCCCCTCTGGCACAATAATTGAAAACCTGAATAAGTTATTTATCTTTAATGTCAACTTTAAATACACCCAGATGAAACAATATTTTATTTATTGCTTACTCACCTTAGTATTGCCCTTTGCTGCAATAAGCCAGAATGGAACGGTACAAAATGCTGCCATACCAAAAGATGCTCCTGTAAACGTTACCATGACGGATTTTAAAAACAATGTTTTAAATAATGAAATTGTTGTTTTTAAAAGCAAATTAAACGGAAAAGAATACCAGGGCTTAACCGATGATGCAGGAAAATTTTCTGTCCGCCTTCCATCAGGCGATACGTATGAAATTTTTATTTTAGGATTTAAAGATTCTGCCAGTTATAATTTTTTAGAGATACCGGGGCTTAAAGGAAATGCATACTATAAAGATCCTTTTGTTATAGATATACAGCATATGCCGGCTAAAAGCTTTGTATTGGATGATTGTAATTTTGAAACCGGTAAAGCAAACTTACAGGAAAGCTCTTATACGGTGCTGGATG
>JAYVKT010000051.1:0-2444 GCA_043768195.1 Chitinophagaceae bacterium
ATTTCATCAGCATCTGTTAGTATGTCTGTAAGGTTGGCCGCATAACTCCATCTTTGTTCATTTGTTTTTGTAATAATGTGGTCTTTAAAGTAGGTGGTGGCTTTTTTATTATTACCAGCAGTTTTTACACTGTCAAATAAAATGTTCAAACCAGTTTTATCGGTCAACAAAATATCATCCGTGCCTTTTACATTCACCTGGTCTTTCCACCATTTGCGATATTCATCTTCACTACCCATTTCTATTTTGGAAGAAAATTTATGTTGGTTGTATAAATGTTTTACAGAAGGCAAGCCATAATTGCTTTGGGCATCAAGCTCTTTCAACTTGGATTTTTGTTTAGCAATATTATATTCGCTGAAGTAAGGATGGCCATCGCTTATCACTACTTTATCAAGTGCCGCATGTTTTTCAAACAATGGATTTTTCACTGCTTCTTTTGCTAACCGGCCAGCTTCTGTGTCGCTTAATGCCCTCTCAGGTATGCCCGGCACCATAAAGCAGCGGCAATACCAATCCAATGGCGGGTATATCTTTTTTATAGCAGGCGAATCTATGCGAAGCGTAAGGCCGTCTAATAAAGCATGTGCTGGCCTCACCTTATCGTCACCCACTGTGGTAAATTCTAACGTTTCCACACCATTGGCTATAAACTGCTCCCATTGTGCAGCCATCTGTGCCGATGAAGAAAAGGTTTCATATTCGGTGCGCAGCCAGTTTACATTAAACTGGTAACCGGCATCCAAACATTTATTTCTAAAATCAGTAAAGTCTTTAGCATCACTCAGCAAGCCGGTCATGTGCTGCATCTGTGTCAGGCTTTTTGCTGCGCTGAAGGAGCAGATGTTCTGTTGAAAATATGCTTTCAGTGTATTGCGGCTATCGTCAAATGCAAAGCTGCTACCGCCCATTCCTTCGTCTATTACTTTCAGCAGGTCTTTTGCAGTTTGTTGATACAGCTTTTCTGGTATCATTCCCCTTTGTACCTTTTCTGTGTACAGCTTTCTTGCTATTTCATCAAGTATAGAATCATAAGGGCCACCACCATCAGCCAATGGTGATAGTGAACGGTGGCCACCACAGTGTGGGCATACGCTGCCATAGGCAGCATTTAGCGAATGATATAAATGCCCCGGATTTTTTACGGGGCCGGGTCGAAAAAATCGGCCAGCTTTGTCCGGAACTTTTCTATCCAGTTTAAATCATCCTCCTCACTCAAATTTTTTGGCTTCGGTTTTTTATCCTTGCGAGGCTTTGCCGAAGCAATCTTTTGAGCACCGGGCATGGGCTTTGGTGCCAGCTTCATCATCTTTTCTTCTTCCATCTGCTTTTTCAGCTTATCATAATCCTTTGGCTTTTCTATGCCATAGGTATTGTAGAAATAATCATCATCCACCGGCACTTTGGCACTAATGGCAATATCAATATCCTTACGCAGTGTTAACTCTGCTAAATCAATTTCTTTTTCAAATTCAAAACGGCCACCATCTTCGGGGCTGCATGGCCAGCCATAGCTTTTCAGTATGGTTTTCATGGCAGTGCTGTTTAGCACATCCTGCACATCCTTCAGGTCGCTTTTTATTATTTCATCTTGCTGTTTGCCCTGCTCCTGGCTTTTGGCATTGCTGCCACCATTCTGGTTGCCGGTGGTTTCTGTATTGCCAAGCCAGATAACGGATAGCTCATTATTTATCTGGGTAAAAATGGCCTGGTGTGCTTTGCCGTCTCCATTAGTAACGTGGTCGCCAATTATTTCCACAGTAGTTCCTTCTGGCAATACCATTGATAGTGATGCGCCAGCTTCCTTCAATGCCCTTTTCAATTCTGCTTTTGCTTCCGGATCATCACCAGGGTAAGTGCCTTTTCGTATCGGCTGGCCATACATTTCTATGTACTGCGCCAAATCACTAAGGCTTCCACTTTTTAAAATTGTATGCGGCACACATTTGTGCAGCAAGCCAAACTTTTCTACATCTTCCACCACCAGTATATTCCATTGCTTGCTGTAGTCAATGCCTTCATAGCCGCCTTGTTCAATGGCAATTATTTTTCCATTGGTGCGGATGTGCTTTCGTGGAATCTCTTCAAAATCTAATTCTTTACCCGGTATAAAACAGAGGCCGGTAAATCCCCATGCTTTTTTCTCCCACAGCCTTCTCATCATTAAGCGAAATTTTTCTGTGTTGATATAGTCTTCCATATCATCCACTCTCTTACCTTTTATTTCATAGTGCAGATTTTTATTGAGCACCGCTGTTACTCTTTTTTCTATCAATCCACTCAAGTACAGGTCAAGCTCCGACCGCTTCATTAAATCCAGCAACCGGCTGGTGTTGGGATAACTGATTTGCTCCGCTGTTTGCAGTGCATAGTACCAGCCACGTACATCGGCCTTGCTGCGGTCTACAGATTGCAGCACCAGCTCCGTCATGTTTATCACCACT
>JAYVKT010000052.1:0-2624 GCA_043768195.1 Chitinophagaceae bacterium
CTATCTTTGTCAACAAAATAAATACTTAACTGGTACTTTAGCGTTGATTGCTGGCAGTTAACCGTTGTCAGAAAAAAAACGGCCTGCAAAATTAGCAGCAGTAAAAGCTTTGAGTTCAATAATTTTATTTTGTTCATTAATAGTCAAATCTAAAATTTTATCCTGACAGTTATCGGGATGTAAACCAGAAATATTTGCCGGGCATTTACATACATATCCCTTTTTGCAAACAGGCTTGCCATTATTGCAATTTCCATTTCTCTGTTTCATTACAATTAAAAGCAGACATGTTGGCTGCTTTGACCAAAGAGATCAGTTCGTCTCCCTCACTCTATAACGAAACGGAAAAGGAAATTATTTCAACACTTTATTTTGGTGGCGGCACACCAAGTATTTTAACTACCGATGATCTGAAATTTATTTTCGATACCCTGCAAAAAAGGTTTGAGTTTGCTGATGACATAGAAATTACTTTAGAGGCCAACCCCGATGATATTACTGATGAAAAACTGCAAGACTGGAAAGCCATTGGCATAAACAGGCTTAGCGTTGGTATTCAAAGTTTTTTAGACGATGAATTAAAATGGATGAACCGGGCACATACCGCAACGGAATCATTGATCTGTATTGATAAAATTAGAAATGCCGGGTATGACAATTTTTCTATTGACCTGATCTATGGCTCTCCATTATTGAATGATGAGGACTGGAAAAAAAATGTGGATCGGGTAATTGAAAAAAATATTCCGCACATCAGTTGTTATGCCTTAACGGTAGAACCAAAAACGGCATTGGACAAAATGATACTGCTTAAGAAAAAAGAAAATGTGGATGCTGAAAAGCAGGCCCGCCAGTTTTTATTACTAATGCAATGGATGGAAGACGCCGGTTATGAACATTATGAAATAAGCAATTTTGCAAAACCGGGCATGCGCAGCAAACATAACAGCAGCTACTGGAGCGGCTCCACCTATTATGGTTTTGGTCCTTCGGCACATTCCTTTACTGGTAAAAGCAGAAAATGGAATATTGCCAATAATGCACTCTACATTACATCGCTGCAAAAAAATATAATTCCTTTTGAAGAAGAAATACTGACAGGAACACAACAGCTTAATGAATACATCATGACATCATTAAGAACAATGGAAGGTTTGGATTTAGCATTGGTAACTGATAAATTCGGGAATGATGCTACATTGAAATTACAAGCCGCAGGTAAAAAGTGGGAGGCCGGAGAAAAGTTAAAAACCGAAAACGAAAAAATTATTTTAACCAAAGAAGGGAAATTATTTGCCGACGGAATTGCTGCAGATCTATTTTTCTGAGTGGTGAAAATTTTTTCGCAGATACTTCACCAATTCTGCAATTACCAAACACCCAATCATGAAGAGGATTGCAGTACTTCCAATATTTGAAAAAGAGAAAGGCATGTTATTATTTGTTACATAAAGATAACAAAAACCCTACACCAATGTTTGCTCTATTTCGTTAAAACCTTCGGCTACTGGCAGGTTTTCCCATAAAATTTTATAGATGGTTGTTGCTATGGGCATATCGGCCTTAATAGTCTGATTAATGGTAAACATACATTTGCTGGCATTATACCCCTCGGCCACCATCCTCATTTCCAGTTGTGCAGCTTTTACGGCATATCCTTTACCAATCATATTGCCAAAAGAACGGTTACGGCTGTGTAAAGAATAACAGGTAACTAATAAATCTCCCAGGTAAACTGATGCGGCATAATTTATTGGCCTGTGTTCGTTAACTGTTTCCTGGTGTTCAGTATGTCCTACTTCAATATTTTTAACCCCGGACTTGCGTAAAAAACTTGCCATTTCATCGGCGCTGTTGGCAATTAATACACTTAAAAAATTATCGCCGTAATCCAACCCATGTGCCATGCCCGAGCCTACTGCATAAATATTTTTTAAGATGGCCGCATACTGAACGCCATAAATATCTGTATTCTCAATTGTGTTGAGATAATCCGTTTTAAAATAAGATGCCAGTTGCTTTGTTACAGTTTCATCTATGCCCGAAAATGTTAAGTAAGATAATTTTTCTGCTGCCACTTCTTCGGCATGACAGGGGCCCAGTACAGCAAAATAATCTTTCAGGTCAAAGTTAAATTCCTGCTTAAGGTAATCGTTTAGTAAAACATTCTGTTCGGGTAAGATCCCTTTAATGGCAGATATTATTTTTTTACCGGTAAAGATATTTTTATCCAGTTGTTGCAACACTTCTGCAGCGTAGGCAGATGGTACAGCAATTACAATACAGTCAGAATTTTTGATGACTTCAGCTGCATCGGTAGTTAATTTAAGCCTGGTAACATCAAAACCTGCGGCCGGTAAATATTGAGGATTGTGGTGGCGGGTTTGTATATACTTAATTGCAGCCTCACTTCTGTTCCACCAAAAAATTGTATTACCGTTATCGGTTAAAATTTTTGCCAGGGCCGTTCCCCAGCTGCCGCTTCCTAATATTCCAAAAGTCATAATGATAATTGATAATTAATTAATGGATAATGGATAATTAAGCGAAACCAAGTACATCGCATTTATTAATTATCCATTACTTCATTATCCATTGTTTACAGCCCTAATTTTTCAACTGCC
>JAYVKT010000053.1:0-2703 GCA_043768195.1 Chitinophagaceae bacterium
AGCAGCAATGTACCTGATTTCCAAAAAATAATGTTCCCACTACTTCATCTACTGGCAGATGATAAACCACACCACTTGAATGAGGTGATGAATTCATTAGCTATCCAATTCAACCTAAATGATGAAGATCTTAGAATCAAAGTACCAAGTGGGCAAATGGGGTTATTTAAAAATCGGGTTGGATGGGCAACAAGCTATTTAAAAAATTCTGGTTTACTTTTTTATCCACTTCGTGGTGTATATCAAATTACAGAAGTTGGCAAAAAAGTTCTTTCCGAAAATATAAACTACATAAACATTGCATATCTAAAGAAATTTGATGGTTATAAAAAATGGCAAAGTACATTTACTCAAACTGAAGAAAAGAATAAAGAAATTGGTACATCAGCAGAAGAAAAAACGCCTGAAGAAGTTTTAGGCGACACATTTAAAGATTTAAGAAATAAGCTGGGTTATGAATTATTAGAAATTTTGAAAAATAAGCCTGCTAATTATTTCGAATATTTTGTGTTGGAATTGCTAAGTAAAATGGGATATGGCGGTGTTGAAGAAAGCAATTTTGAAGTTGTCGGGAAATCTGGGGATAATGGGATTGATGGCATTATCTATCAGGACAAACTAGGAATAGATAGGATTTATGTTCAAGCAAAGAGATGGAAAGACAATAAAGTACAAGCCAAAGATATAAGAGATTTTATTGGCAGTTTAAGCCTTAAAGGAACTAACAAAGGTATTTTTATAACAACTTCAGAATTTACCGAGGATGCATTAAAAACTGCTAAAATGAATCCCCAAAACAGGATAATTTTGATTGACGGACTTTTATTAACAGATAATGCAATTGAGTATAATGTTGGGGTGCAAATCAAAAAGACATACGAAATAAAAGATTTGGATAATGATTTTTTTGAGGATTTGTAAACTGATTCCATTACTATACTATCCCGCCCTTTCAGGGCTTAGTTGCGAGTACTTCGTCATTATATAAACACCGGGCTGCACCCGGTGCCAGAGATATCCCGCCCTTTCAGGGCTTACCAATACTTCGCCATCAATCTGCACAGGGCTACACCCTGTGCAGATATATACCGCCCCTTTGGGGCTTTATGGTTAAGAATGTAGTCTTATCAGATACCAAGCCCCGAAGGGGCGACATACCATAACGATGGGTTTAGCCCATCGGGAATCCATCAAATAAAGTATCTTCATCACAGCTCTGAAAGGGCGGAATATACTAACTATGGGTGTAGCCCGTCGAAGGCATACACTAACGATGGGTGCAGTCCATCGAAAAAACATAATCCCATGGGACAATCACTCGTAAAAAATTATGTACACATCGTCTTTAGCACCAAGTATCGCCAACCACTTATTAAAGAATTCATAGAAGATGAGCTATACATGTACCTCGGAGGGGTTTGTAAAGAATTAGAATGTCAACCAATAAAAATCGGGGGTTATTATGACCATGTACATATCCTCTGTATGCTATCAAAAAAGATAGCCCTGATGAAATTATTAGAAGAAGTAAAATCCCATTCTTCCAAATGGATAAAAACAAAACATGAAAGCCTTAAAAAATTTTACTGGCAGGATGGTTATGGTGCTTTCTCCGTAAACCCGGCAGAAGTGGATATAGTTATAAAATACATTGCCAACCAAAAACAACGGCACGGCAAAGAAACTTTCCAAACAGAGTACAGAAAGTTCCTGAAGAAATATAAAGTTGACTACGATGAAAGATATGTATGGGATTAAAATCTTCGTTGTTTATCGTTACAGTATCAATCGCTAACATTGCAACATGTTACAACAGATAGCCCCCTATTTTGGTTACCTCGCTTCCTTATTGCTTGCATTGGGGTTGCTTGTCGGCAACGATTTAAAATTCCGGCTGCTGAATACCGCAGGCAATATTGCTTTTATTATTTATGGTATAGTGCTTGGAGCCATGCCCATTATTCTTACCAATAGTATTTTACTGGTCATCAATTTGTTTTATCTCTATAAAATTTATAACCGGAAAGAACATTTTGAGCTGCTCGAATTTAGCTCCGGCGGCATTCTTGTTGATCGCTTCTTATCGTTTTATCAAAAAGACATAGTGGCACATTTTCCTGATTTTAAAAGAGAGCAACTCGATGGCAATCTCAATTTTGTAGTGTTGAGGGATTTGGTAATAGCAAACATTTTCAGTGCCCGGCTGGCTGATGATGGAATGGCAGAAGTAATGCTAAATTATACTGTAACCAAATACAGGGATTACAAAGTAGGTCGTTTTATTTTTGATACAGAAAATCAATACTTAGTTTCAAAAGGTGTAAAAACTATTTACTATAAAAAAGTCGCTTCTAAAAGACATGAAAAATTCCTCACTGTTATGGGATTTTCAAAAGCAGAACAGAATGGTCATTTCTGTTTTATAAAAAAAATTGGGTTATTATAATTCTATTGGATGCGGATTATCCTTATTACAGTATCCCTTACACCGCCAAGCAGGGAACTATACTTGATTGTGTAATCTCCGGGGGTAAGAAATTGTACAATAGGATCCCGGTTAACGTTTAGTGCACCATTTCCAAAATCCCATACGGTGTTGGTAGAGGCCGGATTTACAGTTTTGAATAGTGCGGCAACAGGATAACCGGTACATTTATCAAAGTAGTAAGAGAACTCGGATTTATTAGATGCCGGCGGGGCAGC
>JAYVKT010000054.1:0-6968 GCA_043768195.1 Chitinophagaceae bacterium
TACTAACTTCTAATTCGTCCTGTATTAACACTGCAGGTACGGTACAAAACGCCACGAACTCTGGTATTGCTGCTGCGCCGTGCACCGGCACACCTGATGATGATGTCTGGTACAGCTTTATTACCACATCTACCGACCATACAATAACATTAAGCAACATCGGCGCTAACCTAAATACATCAGGTGCAAGGTTGCAATTGTTTTCAGGCACTTGTGCAGGATTAACTTCTGTGGCCTGCGGCACCACGAACATCGCCATCACTACATTAGCGAGAAACACCACTTATTACATCCGGGTGTATTCAGCAGGCGGTACTGTTTTAACAAGTAATGCCGGATTTAATATTTGTGTTACTCATCCCACTGCAGCAATACCGCAGATTGATTTAGGAAAAAGCTTTATTAATGTAAGTAAGCCAACAGGCGGCACAGTGGAACCTAACGATATATTAGAAATAAGGGCTTCGGTTGTTGTAAGAGCAGCCTCATTTGACAGTTGCCGTTTTACAGATGTAATTCCAACGGGCACTACATACATTGCCGGCTCTTTAAAAGTGCTGACTAATGAAGGCAAAACTTATAAGGCTTTTACTGATGCCAGGTTTGATGCTTCTAATGATGAAGGATGGATCACTGGTTCAAATATTACGATGAATCTTGGTTACCGGCAAATAGATCAGCCGGCAACGGTGTATCGTCGGGGAAGAATAAGAAACAATAATGGACACAGACCTTCTTTTTATGGAGGCACCTGTATTATGGTGGCATCATACAGGGTGCAGGTAACAGTTGCTTTTGGTTCTACTATTAATACCGGTGGGGGCACCGTAACATATACTACTGCGCCACCAACTGTTACTACTTTCACCTTTCCTAACAGTCCGGTGGCAGTTTATAATAACTATGGAATTTGTTCCAATACTGTTGGTGTAAACTCTCTCGGCACTGAAACGAACGGCACTTTTGGAAGTGGCAACCTAAGGAACCGGGGAAGCTCCGCAAACGTTCCTGTTGGTTACACTTACAATACTTTTACCTGTAATTCGCCGCAAGATTATTTTTACGGCATTGCTAACAATACCAGCGGCGGTGTTTATTCTACTTCCAATGCCTGGCCAAAGCCGGATGGAAATTGTTCAGCTACTCCTACCACTCACCGTGTTTTTACATTGTGGGATATAATAGGTGACCATACCGGAGCAGCAAGCCCAACAGCAGGTAACCCGGCTACTGATACTACAGGTGGGGGCACCGGAGGTTATATGTTAATCATTAATGCCGCCTATCGAATTGACTCTGCTTTTAATCATACTATCAGTGGGCTGTGTCCCAATACTTATTATGAAATATCCTGCTGGATGCGGAATATTTGTTCCAAGTGCGGATGCGATTCAACGGGAGTTGGAGCAAGTGGTGGTGGTTATCTTCCAAGTGGCCCCGGAGACTCGTCGGGAGTACGGCCAAATTTAGCGATAGCATTAGATGGTGTTCGTTACTATACATCGGGTGATTTACCCTATAATGGTCAATGGGTTAAAAAGGGATTTACTTTTCTTACCGGGCCGTTACAAACAAGTTTTACTATGCGATATTATAACAATGCGCCAGGCGGCGGTGGTAATGACTGGGCATTGGATGATATATCAGTCGTTACCTGTTCGCCAGAGATGAACTATGGCCCTTCTTTTAATCCCATCGTTTGTGACAGTAATACTATTCTTTTAACCGATACTGTAAGATCCTATTTTAATAATTATACTTATTACAAATGGCAGCGCAGCACTAATGGCGGGGCAACATGGACAGATGTAACAGGTCCGATTGGCCCGATAAGCCCAACCTGGACAGGTGGCCAGTGGGAATATGTTGCAAGCTATACAGTGCCGCCGGCACTAACGCAAATGTCAAACTCAGGAGATGTTTACCGGGTGGTGGTTGCATCTACAATAGCAAACCTTTCTAGTTTAAGTTGTCAGTTTACCGATGCCGGCCCTTTTATAACATTAAATGTAATTGACTGTGGCATTCTGCTTGCTACCCAATTAATTTCGTTCTCCGGCCAGCTTGTTAACGACAGACCCATGTTAAGATGGACAACCGCTGGTGAAGACGAACCTCTGCAATTTGAAATAGAGAAAAGTACAGATGGTATAAATTTCAACATTATCGGAACCGTAAACAGTTATAATGATTATATATCTGAGCAAAGCACCTACTCGTTTACCGATCCATTGTTGCTGGCTGGTAAAGCCTTTTATCGCATCAGGATGAAAAATAATACCGGTCAATCTATTTATACAAGAACGATTCAATTATCAGTACTAAGTGATGCACTTACTTTCCTGTCTGTAATAAATCCATTTGGCAATGAGCTGTCTTTTGAAATTTCAACAGGATACAGCGGAAAAGCCGAAGCTGAGTTGATTGATCCGACTGGGAAAACGGTACGAAAAATTCCTTTAGAAATAACAAGTGGTGTTAACCGGCTTACAATTGACAACACAACATCATTACCCGGCGGTATTTATTTTCTTCGTGTTAATGCAGCAGGCAGTACAATTCAAAAGAGAGTGATTAAACAACATCAATAAATTTTTCCATACCCCTTATCATAAAAGATAGCCGTTCGCAAGGACGGCTATCTGCTTTTATAGTACCTGCACCTTATCACTTACCTCCGAGCTGGTTTCTATGGTAGTATGAGCTGCTGCCGGTGTATTTTTTTTGAAAAAACGTTTTTGAAAAATCAGGAGTGTTATAACACCTGTAGAGATAGAAGCATCAGCTATATTGAAGATAGCACTGAAAAATTCAAACTCATCACCCCCGACTACAGGAAACCAGGATGGAAAGTTTCCTTTAAACATCGGGAAGTAAAGCATATCTACCACACTTCCATGCAAAAAAGAGGAATACCCGTTTGATGAAAATTGCGCAACATCCGAATAAGAAACATAATCATTAATAGCAGGATTATAAGTAAGCCCCTTGTCGAAAATCATTCCGTAAAACATACTGTCAATCAGATTGCCCAACGCACCAGCATAGATAAGAGCTGCACAAATAATAAACCCTCTTTTGTATTGCTGCTTTACAATTCTGCCAAGATACCAGGTGCCGAAAATGACAGCTGCAAGTCTGAATAAAGTCAAAATCATTTTACCTGTTTCGTTGCCAAATTTCCAGCCCCATGCCATACCCGGGTTTTCAATAAAGTGCAACCGAAACCAATCTATGCCTAATACCCTATCCACCTCACCGGTAGGATGGTTGGTCTTAATCCATATTTTTAATGCCTGATCAACAATGATGATGGCAGAAATAATTAATGCGACATGTTTTATTTTCAGTGTCTTCATAATAATTGACAAATATACGGCTTTAGGTTTTTGGGCTTTTTAGTGCTGCTGTTAAAATATTATTCTTCAAAATAGACCCTCTTAACCCGTTGAGAAACACCAGTCATTATTTCGTAAGGAATCGTTTCGGCCCATTTTGCAACTTGTTGCACTGGTAGCTGGTTGCCAAAAATGATAACATCATCACCAGTCTGCACACCGGGAATATCAGTTACATCTATCATAAACATATCCATACAAACGGTGCCAATAACCGGGGCTAATTTATCTTTTACTAAAACTTTGCCTGTACCATTGCCTAATCTTCTTGGATAACCATCAGCATAGCCGATGCGAATAGTTGCGATCTTTGAATCCTTATCTAACATTCCTTTTCTGTTATAGCTTACTGATTCGCCTTTCTTCAACTGCTTTACCTGGGCTATGGTAGATTTTAGTGTAGCAACAGTTTGCAGATTCAGTGTGTCAGAATTTGTAGTATCAACACCATAAAGTCCGATACCCAATCGTATCATATCCATTTGCAATTGCGGATGACGGATAGCGGCTGCTGAATTTGCAATATGTTTTATAAAAGTATATCCCAGTTTATTCTCCAGTTCTTTTGAAGCAGTATCAAAAAGTGCAAACTGTTGCAGGGTAAATTCATCCTGTGCCATTTCTTCACTGGCTGCCAGATGAGAAAACACCGTTTGCACTTTAAAAGATGGGCTTGCCAGCAAAGCTGATGACAATTTTTCTATGTCGCTTACAGCAAAACCCAGCCGGTTCATCCCGGTTTCGATCTCAATATGAATTGGATATTGCGGCAATCCTTCCTGCTGCAAGAATTTGTCGAATGAATACAGCAACTCAAAAGAATAAATCTCCGGCTCTAAATTATTTTCTACGATGGATTCAAAAGCATTTTCTTCCGGGTTCATTACCATAATGGGTAATGTAATACCGGCTTTTCTCAACTCCACTCCTTCATCAGCATAAGCCACACCGAGATAATCTACTTTGTGATATTGAAGAATGCCTGCAATTTCCGCACCTCCGCTTCCGTAAGCAAAAGCTTTTACCATTGCCATTACTTTAGTAGATGGTTTCAATACTTTTTGATACTCCTTTAAATTATGTGCAATGGCATTCAGGTTTATTTCCAGCACTGTCTGATGCACTTTCTGTTCCAGCAATTGTACTATTTGTTCGAAGGCAAAAGACCTGGCTCCTTTTACCAAAATTGTTTCTTCTTTAAAATCAGAAGACCGAAAATGATTAATAAAATCCTCAGTTGACGGATAAAACGAAAAAGACAAGCCAAGTTCTGACTTTAGTAATAAGCGGCTTAGCTTACTAGAAATTTTTTCACCTATTCCAATCAATCTGCTGATGCTATGTTTTTTCAGACTTTCCAGAATCTTGTTGTATAATATTCCATCATCAAGCGAACTCTGCAAAAAATCAGAAAGAATAACCGTCTTTTTCCCTCCGGTACTTTGCTGGTCAAGAAAGTTCAATGCAATTTCGAGAGAGCTGAGGTCAGCACTGTAGCTATCATTTATTATTGTACAATGGTTGATGCCTTTTTTTAACTCCAACCGCATGTTTACGGGTTGCAGCAGTTTCATCCGTTGCTGAATTATTTCATCTGGAATTAACAAACAAATAAGTATCCGCCAACAAGAAATTGCATTTTGTATAGATGCATCATCTGTAAATGGGATTTCAATCTGAAGGTTTTCGGTTTCCTGATAATCGAACCAAGCAGAAATTATTGTACTACCTGTCCCCTTTTTTATTTCAACAACATGCATTGGAGATGGTACAAATGCATTTCTAAATAGCAACCTCTTTTCTTCTTCCTTTTGTTCCTTGCTTTTAAATCCTTCTCCATGTGCTTCGCCAATATTTGTAAAGACTCCAATAGTTGGTTGAATTATTTTTTCAAGCTTATCCATTTCCCCCTGCTGCGAAATACCTGCTTCAAAAATGCCTAGTGTATGTTGTTTATTCATTTGCCACACACTCAGTGGCACGCCTATTTGTGAATTATAACTTTTGGGACTTCTTACAATATTGTAATCTTCATGAAGCAATTGATACAACCACTCCTTTACAATTGTTTTACCATTGCTGCCGGTAATGCCGATAACCGGGATATTAAATTGCTGCCGGTGATGTGCTGTTAATTGTTGTAATGCAACCAGCGTATCATCTACCAACATAAAATTGGCTTCCGTATAAAGAGAAGTTTCACCGGGCTGACTGATAACAAAATTTCGTATCCCTTTTTTATATAACTCAGGGATAAACTGATGCCCATCTCTGCGTACTCCTTTTATTGCAAAAAATAAAGACGAGGCTGGTGAGTAGATTTTTCGGCTATCGAGTAAAAGATGTTCAATTAATATGTCATTTGCAATAATACCTTCTGCATTAATAATCTGGGCAATATGACTGGTATGATAGCTCAACTAAATACTGGTATTATTACTGGCTTTCGTCTGTTACATCTTCAGGAACACCTTCCTTCTTCATAAATATCGAATAGAAAATAGAGCCTGATATACAAATAAGGATTACGCCTAAGGAAATAAATACCTGTGTTTGTTTATCCACCCATTGATTGATCCAATGCTCGGCCAGCATTTTAATGCCTATAAACACCAGCACTATAGCTATGCCCTGTTGCAGGTAATCAAATTTGCTGACAGCACCCCGCAGTAAAAAGAATAAGGATCTTAATCCAAGCACTGCAAAAATGTTAGACGTGTAAATCACCAACCGTGCCGTATCCTCGTATCCGGGTGTTTTTGTGTCTACTATTCCCATTACTGCCGGAATAGAATCCAATGCAAAGACCAGGTCAATAGCGGCCAGCATAATCACCACTACAAAAAGGCTGGTATAAAATTTCTTACCGTCAATTCTTACCGAATATTTTCCATCTCCATCATGCGGCACCAATGGTAAAATCCTTTTCAGCCATTTATATACTTTGCTTTCCTCCGGCTTGAATTCTTCATCATCACTGGCAGTAAACATTTTGTATCCAGTATAAACCAGGAACACCCCGAAAATGTAAAGTACCCAATGAAATTTTTCTACCAATGCTACACCTACCGTGATAAAAATAATTCTGAAAATTATAGCCATTAAAATACCTGCCAGCAATACACGGCCATAGTTTTTTTCTTTTACAGAAAAAGCAGAAAATATAAGGATGAAAACAAAAATATTATCAATACTAAGACTCCACTCCATCAGGTAAGCACTCAGGTATTCCAATGCCGGCTTCTGCCCGTTTTCTATCCACATGAATACACAAAAGGAAAGAGCAAGACCCACCCAAAAAAACGTCTGGTACAAAGCCTGTCGTATGGTGACCCTTGTATTTTTTTTACTAAGCAGCCCCAAATCCACGACCAGGGAAACCACTAATACAATTCCAAAAACGAGGTAAGTTATTTGTTCTCTTGTCATCGGGGAAAATTATAATGTATGCAAAGATAAGAGGAAGGCACAAGGCAGAAGAGGTGAAGACACAAATGACTTATACGGCATATTTCCTCTTTCTTATTTGCTGGTAAACCCATCCAAACAGCAATACCAGCAGAACAGGCA
>JAYVKT010000055.1:0-13334 GCA_043768195.1 Chitinophagaceae bacterium
GAGGTTTGTGTATTATACATATGTGCAAACACTGCAATGGCGGTATCGCTTACAATATGAATAGCCCGGTTACTTAATCCTTCAGTCAGCAGTCGGGCATCATTAACACCCGTTTTGGGAATCAGTATAGTCGCATTCACTGTATTGGCAGGAATGCTCACCGTTTGGCTCCATCCGGTATTGGGGATAGATACTGTTACCGTAGCGGCTGCTTCTGTGCTGAGGTAAAGATTCAGCTCCTGTGAATTTGGCGGCAAAGCCCCATCGGGTACAAAGAACCATGAGTTGTAACCATACCCAAGCCAAAATTCTTTTCCCCGGTTAGATTTATCCTGCGCCACTGCTGCAAAGGACAAAAGACTAACAGCTAATATGATGTAAACTCTGCGGTGCATATATTTAATCAAAGTTCAATATTCCATTCTTTAATAGCAAAAATGTGTAGAATTAATTCTACAAATGGTGTTTGGATGTTGGTCTAACATTGTTTCTCTGATTATTCCAAAACTTAAACGACAATTAAAATGAACAAGCACTGCTGTGGGAAATTGCCGATCTACCTTCTGGCATTTCTTTTTTTTCTAACAACATCCACCACTATTGGCCAGGGTTTTTATAACACCACTAACTGGCGGTTCAGCAATCCAAAACAATTTGGGTTTGGATTAATAGATTTAGATTTTGCCGATAACAACAGGGGCATTGCCGTTGGTGCTAATGGAGGTATTGCCTACACTACCGATGGTGGTGCTAAATGGAGCTATGGTGCTTTTACCTTTATTAGCCCCGCCGGAATTTTAACTTCTACTACTTTTCAGGATGTTCAATTTATAAATACCACCACCGCACATGCGGTTGGCACCAATGGGTGCATGGCTAAAACAACTGATGGCGGTGCTACCTGGAATTTTATAAGAACACCACTTTTTAATAACTCAAAAAGCATCAACACGGTTTGGTTTTTAGATGCCAACAAAGGATATATTGCCGGCCAGCATAATAGTACACCAGATTTAACTCCAAAATTATACGTTACCAATAATGGTGGTGCCACCTGGGATTCTATGGCAGCACCTGTTGGGGGTAAAACAAGGGTAGGTTATGCGAACAATGTAAATCTTGCCCCGTTAGTTTGGGATATTACAGCGAAGGAAAAAGAAATTTGGCGTATAATTTTTGTAAATGCCAATCTCGGCTATATCAGCGGTTCTGGCTTAGGTACTTTTGAATCATTTCCGGCCGCTGCTGCCACAGGTACTTGTTTGCCTACAGGCGGTACTACTACTACAGGATCCCATCATGCCAGTTTGCTTTGGAAATTTTCCAACGGCATATTAATCGATTATTCTATAAGCAAAGAACGGTTGGGTTTTAATGGTGTTTATACAAACTTACCTGCTGCCTGTAATTATAGAATAGCTTCAAACGGTGTACATACACAACAATACAAAGCCATGAACATTGTAGATGATACAACTGTATTGCTGGTATCATCTAATAATAATATTGTAATAAAAGTAAGTACAGGGCCTAATTCATTCACACCAAATATTGGCGTACCCGGTGTAACAGAAATTGGTACCTATAAATTACTAAATGCACCTTTTCCGCCTATAAATAATTCAGCAACTCAAGGGGCACAAATACCTGCAAGTGGTGCTTCATTTTCTTTTTTAAACCCAATCAATATTGTAAAAGCAGCAAATGGTAAATTGTTTACACCTGTACTGTCTGGCAATTTTGGCCCCGTAAACAGGTTAATGACTACAATTGATACAGGTAAAACCTGGGTGGAAGAACGTTTTTTACCTACCGGCAGAAACTACAGTGATTTTGGCGGTCAGGCAGTTGATATTTTACCATCGGGTAAAATGGTATTTGGCGGCACCAATGGTGTTACCTCAGAAATTCTTCCAGGTGGTAGCCCAACAAGTACTTATGTACAATATGCTTTAGGCTCATTTAATAAAATGGATTTTGCAGATTGTAATAATATTATTGCAGCAGGCGGCGGGTTTATTACCAGAACAAATGACGGAGGTAAAACCTGGGATGAAATAATAAGAGCAGATTTTAATAATTTAAATATTCAGATCAACTCTGTTGCTTATGTGCCTAACAATCCCGCTAAAGCATATTTTGCTACAAGTATTGGAAGTATTTATAAATCAAACGATATTAATATTGTAACACCAGCACCAACTTTAGATCCTGTTTTTGCCAATAGTAATGAGCAAATAGTTGATTTAGCAACAGTTGGTAATGATAGTGTATGGGCTTGCGGACAAAGTGGTTTTTCAGTAGCGGCAGCCAGCAGATCGCCAAAAGTATTCCGTTCAACAAATGGCGGCACTACCTGGACAACCTTTAATGGCTTTAATGTCGGCACCCTTGCACAAACCTTCAGAAATATTGAATTCCCAACAAGATTGGTTGGTTATGTATCCGGTTCCAGAGATACTGTTTGGAAAACAACTGATGGCGGTGTAACCTGGAATAAATTACCAGTACCAACACCTGGCGTTACTCCGCAGATTACTTATACCGATATGTTTGCATTGGATGCTAACACGGTCTTTTTAGTAGGTAATGGCTTTCCCCGCAAAGTGGTATTTAAATCTACAGACGGTGGTAATAGCTGGCAGGAGATAACTGGTAATATTTTAGCAATAATGCCGGTGAGCAATTTAAACTCGGTAGTATTTCATGATGCAAACAATGGATATGTAGGTGCTAATGGTGCAATATTAGTAACCAACAATGGCGGGGCATCCTGGAGTTTAGACGTACAACCAAGCGGTAATAATAATGTTACTATCGGCTTTGCTCCAAAAAAAGTGCCTGCCGGAACACCGTTTGTAAACAGAAGATTATTTACTGCGGGGGTTTTTGGAAACCATATTATGGAGTATGGCGATACTACAAAACTGAATGTATCATCTGCCGAAGGAATAACAGCTTCCTGCACCAATACATCTAATGGAGCTGTTGTAGTAAATGCAACTGGCGGCATTGCCCCTTATACATATAGCATTGATGGCGGCCAGTTTCAAGCTTCTAATACATTCAATAATATTAGCGGGGGAAACCATACAATAACCATCAAAGATGCTTTCTGCGGAATTGTTACAAAAACAGTAGTAGTTCCAACAAGGGCTGCACCACAAGTTGATGCAGGTCTTGATAAAATCATCGTAGAAGGAGATAATGTGATGCTACAGGGAAGCAGTTTAAGTAGCCTGGCTACAATTGCATGGACACCGTCTTCCAGTATTATTTCAGGAGGAAGCACATTTACTCCGGTTGTTAAACCTCCTGTTACTACCAATTATACATTGACAGCAACTGGTGTAAATGGTTGTATCTCCTCGGATGTAACAACAGTAACAGTAATACCGTATTGTATAAAATTGATGAATGCCTTCACCCCTAATGGAGATGGTATGAACGACAGATGGTTGGTGACGACAAGTGCTGTTTGTACTAAGCAGATTGCTGTGGCCGTCTTCAACCGGTATGGCAACATTGTTTATAAAAATGATAATTACCAGAACAACTGGGAAGGAACTTACAATGGCAAGCCTGTACCAGACGGTACTTATTATTATACCGTTACTTATACAACGATTACGAATAACACTATCCTTATGAAAGGAGACTTAACAATTTTAAGATAACTAACGTTCAAATAAAAAATTATGAGACATACTTTAGTAATTCTTTTTTTTCTCACTGCTGTTACTCAAATAAAAGCTCAGCAGTTGCAAACCTCATCTCTGTATGATATGCAGGGGATATTTCATAATCCTTCTACAGCCGGCGCACAAGGCAGCATGGTAGGGGCTTCTTACAGAACGCAGTGGAGTGGCTTTAGTGGTGCGCCAAAAACGGCAACTGTGTTCGGTTCTTTTGATTTGCCGGCCTACAACATAGGCATCGGTGGTTATATCTATAATGATAAAACAGGCCCTACAGCAAGAACTGGCATTCAGTTAGCTTTTGCCAAGCATATTCCATTGGATAACGGCGGCCGTTTTTCTCTTGGGATAGAAGCAAAAGGGCTGCAATATTCAATTGACAGGGAAAAGCTTACTCAAACCTTAGGAGCCGATCCTGCTATCGGTGCAAGCGACAACCGGTTTAAATTTGATGCCGGTTTCGGTATTTCCTACACAGGTAAAAAATTACAGGTAGGTGTTTCCGCTTCACAATTAATCCAATCCAAACTGGATTTTTATACCGGAAATCTTACGCCAACAGAAGAAGGCCGTTTATACCGGCACTATTATTTACACGGTAAGTATAAATGGAATGTGGATGATGCTACCACCGTCACTCCCAATTTCCTGGTTATTTATTTACCTAACGCACCAACTGAATACCAGCTTGGCGCCCGGGTAGAGCATAATGAATTATTCTGGTGGGGAGTTGGTTACAGGTTGAAACAAAGCTGGATGCTTTCTGCTGGTGTACATGTTCGTAAGAAATTTACAGTAGGCTATGCATTTGATATTTTCAGTACACCTGTAAGCGTCTATGATGCGGGAGCTAATGCACATGAAATACTATTACGCTATAATTTGACAAAGTAAGTTTAAACGCAGAAGGTTTAATGGTTACGGCAGCTCCTTTTTGGGAGCTGCCTTTTTTTATATTGATAACGGATTATACCCTTGATTGTAGGGCCTATTCAAATCAAACAAATAAAAGTATTTTTACTTTTATTCAAATAGAAACATGTCAAGTCTTACTATAACTGTTATTCAAACAAACCTTCATTGGGAAGACAAAGCCGCCAACCTGCAAATGCTGGAAGAAAAAATTTTCAGCATCAAAGAAAAAACAGAAATAGTGGTACTACCGGAAATGTTCACCACCGGATTTAGTATGAAACCCGAATTACTTGCCGAAACAATGGAAGGAGAAACGGTGCAGTGGATGAAAAGAATAGCAGCGCAAAAAAAAATTATCCTCACGGGAAGTGTTATTATAGAAGAAGCCGGAAATTATTTTAACCGCCTTATCTGGATGTTGCCCAATGGCCAATGCGGGGTGTATGATAAACGTCATCGCTTTGCGTATGCAGGAGAAGACAACCATTTTTCGGCAGGCACCCAAAGGTTTATTGCATCTGTAAAAGGATGGAAGATAAATTTATTAGTGTGTTATGATTTGCGGTTTCCTGTGTGGGCAAGGCAATCCTCATCCCCCGACCCCTTCTCCACTTGTGGAGAAGGGGAGGTTCCTGCCTCCGCTATGCGGAAAGAGTTTAGGGGTGAGGTAGAATACGATGTATTGATCTATGTAGCCAACTGGCCGGAGAAAAGAATACATGCCTGGAAAACATTGTTGCAGGCAAGGGCTATCGAAAACCAATGTTATGTAGTGGGGGTAAACCGCACCGGTAAAGACGGGAACGATATTTACTACAGTGGCGATAGTATGATAGTAGATCCGCTGGGAGAAATTCTCTACACTAAAAAAGACGAAGAAAATATTTTTACATCCATATTGGATAAAACACATTTGCACGCAGTAAGGGATAAGCTTCCTTTTTTGAAGGATGCAGATGGGTTTCAGATTATAACTGATAATGGATAGATGATAATTGTTTAAAGTAGAAAGACTCCCTTTTTTATATAAACTAAAGAGAGAGAAGTGTATCCGCAATTGATTCTTTAAAGATTTATCATCTTTCATCTATCCAATATCATCTGCTCTTATCCCTTTTTATCATCTCCATGGCTTTGTCCAATTTATAATCAGCCCCCCGTTTCACCGCATCCACAGTGGGAAATGATTCTACTTCCGGCTGCACCCCCCGGCCATTTTTGGGTACCGTTTTATCAATCACCAATTTGAAAAGAGGCAAACGGAAACGAAGCCCCGTTTCCGGTAAAACAACATCCGGTATCAGCCAGGCAGAATTACCATAAGCCCCGCCCCCGGTTTCTTCACCAATCACAGTTACATTATCTTGTTTAATAACAGCACCGACAAATAGTGTGGTGGCCGAAAAAGAATTGCCACCGGTCAGTATGTACACTTTGCCGTTGTAATGATTTGCTTTCTTTGGTTTGAAGTAATGCCGTTCAAAATATCCGAAATGATACTTGCCATCTTTTTTCTTTTTTGCAAAGAAGGTCATAAAAAGCTTACTCCAGAAATGATCTTTTATATAATGCTGGTAGTGGCTCCCTTTTTTTACTGCATATAACGAGTCGCTAATCTTAAACTTTTGATTGGCAAGATAACGACTGATAAGTGTTGAGTTGGTAACGCTGCCGCCCCCATTGCTGCGAACATCAATAATTAAATGACCAATGTTTTGTTTTTGCAAAGCCTCAAACGAGTTGTGAAAGAATTTTTTTAACCCGTATCCTTTACCAAACGAAGATAAATCCATCATGGCGGTATGGTTGACGGAATCAATTTTTAACAGGCGGATAGTATTGGTGGCCTGCCGCCTTCTTTCTCTTTTAGATGGTTGTGGTGTTGCTGGTCGCAGCGGCCGGGTGCCGATGCGGTTTGCCGTGTCAGTTGCAGGATTATACACCGGGATGATGGTTGTCTTTAGCTGACCTGTGGGATCTTTGTATTCGATAGTATATTTTTCTGATAAGCCAAACAGCGAAGTATATAATGAGCCAAAGAAGCCCCGGTTACTCAGCGATTGATATTTGTGTGTACGGTTGTAGCCATCGGTAGAAATATAATTAAAGAAGGTGTCAACAAGCGGCTGTTGTGGCAGCCCATTTATTTTAGTTATCACGGCACCTCTTTTCAAAATGGTATCACGGCGATTAAGATTAGCAGTTACCACCATCGCATCATCCCACACTTTCATACTTAGCGGAAACAATTTTCCAAGCTGCACGGTATCGCTGTATTTGCTCCATGCTTTTGAAGATCGGACAGTAGTATGGCCACAATTTATTTTGGCTGTAACATAGGTCAGCACTTTACGAAATGCTGGTTCTGTCATCGAGTCCTTCAACTGCTGTTGCCCAAGGGAGAAATAATAATCCATACTGTCTTTGCTGGTGTACCAGTAAAGACTTGGGTGATGATGTTCCAGGATAGCCTGATAAATAGTATAGTCTTTTTGTACTTGTTGCAATGAATATTTATGCCCCGGAGAAAAGGAAGACTTGCTTACGCTACAATGAGAAAGCAAAAACATAATAACAATTAGTAATAATGATGTCTTCATGTCCGGATAAGATAATCTTAAAAGATTAAAAAGATATTTTAGTTATCGGAGTCTAAAGTCCCCCTTCGGGGGTTAGGGGGCTAAATGATTCCACCCCTGTGCCGTAATAGCATGCTTGCCACCACCTTTGGTAATAATATTGGCTCCCTCCGCTATTTCAGTCATATATCCCACCACACTTATTTGTTCATTCAGTATCAATTTGTCGTAATCTGTTTGGGAAATAGTAAAGAGCAGCTCATAATCCTCGCCGCCGCTTAATGCACAGGCGGTTGGGTCTATTTCAAATTTGAAAGCGGCGTTTTTCATTTCTTCTGCCACAGGTATTTTTTCCTCGTACAACACACAGCCAAGATTACTTTCTTTACAGAGATGTAATATTTCAGAGCTTAACCCATCGCTTACATCAATCATAGAAGTAGGAACTATTTCCTGCTTCGCAAAAAACTCAACAATATCTTTTCTTGCCTCCGGCTTCAGCAGCTTGCCAATTACATACGACTCCCCCTCCAGATCCGGTTGCACACCGGGGCTTTCCATAAAGATTTTCTTTTCTCTTTCCAAAAACAACAAACCAACATAAGCAGAGCCAACAAAACCGCTTACACAAAGCAGATCGCCTTTTTGAGCCGTGTTTCTTTTTACAAATTTATCGGGGGCTACTTCGCCGATAGCGGTTACAGAAATGATAAATCCTTTTTGAGAAGAAGTGGTATCGCCACCAATCAAATCAACACCGTATGTGGAACAGGCTGCATAAACACCCTCATAAAATTCATCTAACGCCTCTACGCTGAAACGGTTACTAAAACCAATACTCAACGTAATTTGTGTGGGCACCGCATTCATTGCATACACATCGCTGAGGTTTACTACCACACTTTTGTAACCAAGATGTTTAAGCGGCGTATAACTAAGATCGAAATGAACACCTTCAATCAGCAGATCTGTGGTAACAACGGTTTGCTTGCCAAAATGATCAATTACCGCAGCATCATCGCCAACCCCTAAAACAGAAGAAGCGTTTTGAAATTCTATATTTTTAGTCAGGTGTTCTATCAGGCCAAACTCGCCTAATGTTGCTATTTCTGTTCTTTCGTTACTCATAATTCTTTTTTGTTGTTTATGATGGCCACCATTTCATCATGAATTTTTCCGTTGGTGGCAAGTACTTTATGCTGATACACGGAAAACTTATTTCCCTGGTGATCGGTTACTTTTCCCCCGGCTTCTTCTACAATCAGGTAACCGGCGGCGCTATCCCAGGCTTCTAATTTATGTTCATAAAAACCATCAAACCGCCCGGCAGCAACCCAGCAAAGATCTATGGCCGCCGAACCTAATCGCCGGACAGGTACGCCTTTGCGAACAAAACGTTCAAAAATTTCTAATGGCCCGTTAGCTGTATTAATATAAGTATAAGGAAAACCCGTAACTAAGCAGGCTTTGATGGCGGCAGTTTCATTACTTACATGAATAGGTGTATCATTCAGCATTGCCCCGTTTCCTTTTTCAGCAAAAAAGAATTCGTTCATGTGTGGATTAAAAACAGCAGCCAGCACCATTTCCCCATTATGTTCAATACCAATAGAAACACAATTGAGCGGAATGCCATGTGCAAAGTTTACGGTGCCATCAATCGGATCTATTATCCATTTATAGGCGGAATCCTGAACTATCTCTCCGGTTTCTTCACTTAGTATATAGTGGTCAGGAAAATTTCTTTTGATTACTTCAAAGATGGCCTTTTCGGAAGCATGGTCGGCCTCGGTTACTAAATTATTGACACCTTCTTTATTCTCTATTTTGAAATTCCCATTAAAAAAACGAAGTATTTCTGCGGCCCCGGCTTTTGTGGCTTCTATTAAAGTGTTTTTGAGCATGGGCAAAGATAAAAGCCAGATTTTACCTGCCCGCCTTTTTATTAAAAGAATAATTGTGATCAGACGGGGATTGCAGGCTTTACCTGCCCCATTCAAAATATATATTTGTTATGGTGGGGCGGGGATTTTAGATTTGACCGTTCATTAGCAATGCAATTATCCATTATTATAGTCAACTACAACGTAAAGCATTTTCTGGAGCAATGCCTTTGTTCCGTGCAAAGAGCTATTGCAGGTATGCAGGCAGAAGTAATTATAATTGACAATAACTCAACCGATAACAGCCTTGAGTATTTAATTCCCCGTTTTCCGGCGGTTTTGTTTGTGGGCAATAAAGAAAATCTTGGTTTTGCCAGGGCCTGCAACCAGGGATTGCACAAAGCAACCGGCGAATATGTCTTGTTTTTAAACCCTGATACAATAATTCCCGAAGACTGTTTTCACCAATGCATTTCTTTCTTTAAAAGGCATACAGATGCGGGAGCTGTAGGTATAAAAATGCTGGATGGCAGCGGCAGATTTCTTAAAGAGTCTAAAAGGGCATTTCCATCACCTGTTACTTCGTTGTACAAACTGTTTGGTTTGTCTAAGTTGTTTCCACACTCAAAAACTTTTTCAAAATATCATCTTGGCCACCTTAACGAAAATGAAAATAATGAAGTGGATGTGCTGGCAGGTGCCTTTATGATGATAAAAAAAGAGGTGCTGGATAAAACAGGCGGTTTTGACGAAACATTTTTTATGTATGGTGAAGATGTTGATCTGAGCTATCGCATACAAAAAGCCGGGTACAAAAATTATTTTTTTGCGGAAAGCAGTATACTGCATTTCAAAGGGGAAAGTACCCGTAAAGGCAGTTTAAATTATGTCCGGATGTTTTATAATGCTATGAGTATTTTTGTCCGCAAGCATTATGGCAGCAGCAAAGCCGGATTTTTTAATCTCCTGATTCACCTGGCTATCTGGTTCAGGGCAGGGTTAACGGCGACAGGCAGTTTTATCCGGAGAATTGGGTTGCCTTTAATAGACGCCGGGCTTATTCTTCTTTCTTTCTGGCTGATGAAAAACGTCTGGGCTTCTTATGTGAGAACGGAAACCAAATATGAAAATAGTTTGTTGTGGATTGCCTTTCCTGCCTTTACTATTTTTTATCTTATTGCGGCCTACTATGCCGGTCTTTACGACAGGTGGTATAAGAGAACAGAACTAATACGATCCACACTCATTGCAACAATTGTATTGCTTGCCGGTTACGCATTATTACCCGAGCAATACCGGTTTTCAAGAGGTATTGTTTTGTTTGGTGCCATTCTTGCCTTTCTTCTTATTAGCATTGTAAGATGGTTGTTGATTAAAAGTAATGTGCTTAACAGCAACAAGGAAAAAGAACAACAGGCTACCATTTTAATTGCGGGCAACGAGGATGAATACAAAAAGGTGCTGCAACTGCTGAAAGAGGCAGGATTAAAGCAAAAAATTCTTGGAAGAATTGCTACAGATGAAAACGACTCATCTGCTTTGGGATACTGGAAACACCTGCAACAGCTTACTACTACGGCTCCGTTTAGAGAAATAATTTTTTGTCAGGGCACATTATCTTTTGCCGATATAATAAAAGCACTGAAAATATTACCAAAAGGAATCACTGCAAAAATTCACACAACAGGAAGCGGCAGTGTGGTTGGCAGTAATTCAAAAGACAGCTCCGGCGAATCTGTTTCAAACGAAAATGGATATAAACTCGCTGACCCATACAACCGCCGGTTGAAGAGACTGCTTGATATAAGTATTTCTTTTTTGGGCATCCTTACTTTTCCCATTCAGTTGTTTATTATTAAAAAACCAATTTCATTTTTTGCGAATTGTTTTTTGGTGTTGATAGCCCGGAAAACCTGGGTTGGGTATGCGGTGAATGAAAAAAATCTTCCCAAAATTTATACAGGTATATTGGCCTGCAACGGTGTTCCGTCTTCTACAAAACAGCAATTGCCAACGGAAAGCCTGCAAATGATGGATTATTGGTATGCCCGGGATTATGAACCGGTCAATGATTTAAAATTATTATGGAAAATGTACCGAAAGCTTGGTGGGTAAAGATAACGGGGTCTTGTTCCAGCACCCATCCTGCATTCGCACAATTACAACAATAACATTGCTTAACTTTAAGCCGAACCTTTCAAGCACTACATGGCGACCATCATTGATATAAAATTACCCAGGGCAATTGCTGCCGCATTACGTATTCCGCCAAACGACCCCCGGCGACAGCAGATAAGGGTATTGAAAAAGTTATTGAAAAAAGCGAGGTTCACCGAATTTGGCCAGCACTACCGGTTTGATGATATATTATTAAGTAAACATCCAGGCAAAAAATTTCAGGAGCTGGTACCGGTGCATGACTACAACAAGATATATGAAGAATGGTGGAAGAAAACACTGGATGGTGTACCCGATGTAACCTGGCCGGGAAAAATAAAATATTATGCACTTAGTTCCGGCACATCTGAAGCGGCGAGTAAATACATTCCTGTTACCAAAGAATTGTTGCGGAGCAATACAATTAATTCCCTTCGCCAGCTACTAAGCCTGATTAGATATGATGATGCCAATAAAAGAGCCATGACGAAAGGCTTTTTATTTCTCGGTGGTGCCACGGATTTACAAAAAGGAAAAGCTGGTTGGTATGCAGGCGACCTTAGCGGAATACTGGCAAAGAAAAGACCGTTTTGGTTTCAAACTTTTTATAAACCCGGCGGCCGCATCGCTGCTATTGCTGATTGGAACCAAAAGCTGAATGAAATAGTTGACCATGCCAAAGACTGGGATATAGGCTATATAGTTGGTGTGCCCGCCTGGTGCCAGATGTGTATGGAAATGGTGATAGAGCATTACAAGGTTAAAAACATTCATGAGATATGGCCCAACTTCAGCTTCTTCGTTCATGGTGGTGTGGCTTTTGAACCGTATAAAAAAGGCTTTGAAAAATTATTGGGCAAGCCCATTGTTTATATCGAAAACTATTTATCCAGCGAAGGCTTTATTGGCTACAAAACAAGGGAACATGCAAAGGGAATGCAGCTTATTCTTAACAACAATATCTTTTTTGAATTTGTACCATTTGATGATAAGAATTTTGATGGGGATGGAAAAATAGTTGACAACCCCGGTGCAAAAATGATACATGAAGTGGAAGAAGGAAAAGAGTATGCCCTGCTGATGAGTACCAATGCCGGTACCTGGCGATATCTTTTGGGCGATACCATAAAATTTGTAGATCTGGAAAAATGCGAAGTAGTGATTACCGGCCGCACCAAACATTTTCTCAGCCTTACCGGCGAACACCTGAGTGTGGAGAATATGAATAAAGCCATCCAATTGGTAAGCGAGGAATTTAATATCAGCATTCCTGAATACACCGTCGCAGGCATACCGCATGGAACATTTTTTGCCCATCGCTGGTATATTGCCACCAATGATAAAGCGGACACAGAAAAAATCAGGAAACGAATTGATGAAACCCTGAGAGCAGCAAACGATGATTATGCTACAGAAAGGGACAGTGCATTAAAAGAAATTTTTCTGGAAGTGCTGCCGGAAGAAAAGTTTATGAAGTTTATGGAGCTAAAAGGAAAAATCGGCAGCCAGCATAAATTTCCAAGAGTGATGAAGGGGAAAATGCTGGAAGAATGGGAACGGTTTTTACAAACAAACAGTATTAGATAAAGTACGAAGTTATAAGTACGAAGTTCGTTATACCAGGTGTCAACATAATTTTCTAAAAACTTTTTATGCAGGATTTAAAACAAAGAACTTTTAATTATGCAGTGGCTGTTGGGAAACTTATTCTCGATTTACCTTACAACACAGTTAATAAAGAATATTTTAGGCAATTAGTAAGATGTTCATCATCTGTAGGAGCAAATTACCGGGCGGCAAGGCGGGCAAAATCCGACGCCGATTTCATTAATAAACTTAAAATAGTCGAGGAGGAATCAGACGAGTCTGTTTATTTTCTTGAATTGTTACGGGAATTCAATTTAAGCTTCAAAGACAGAATTACTGAGCTAATTAGCGAAGGAACAGAAATTTTAAAAATAATTGTATCCTCAATTAATACTGCAAGAGCAAGGATAAATAGCAAATAGCGGAGTTGCCGTACTTCGTACATATAATTTCGTACTTTTTTATGTTAGAAGTAATGCTAAAAGGACTAACGTTTGGTTTATTGCTTAGTATAG
>JAYVKT010000056.1:0-5142 GCA_043768195.1 Chitinophagaceae bacterium
CAATGCCATCCTTCCATACAATCGGAAAGGGTTCGCCCCAATAGCGTTGACGGCTAAAACCTGCATCCCGCATTTTATAATTTACTTTCTTCGTACCAATACCCAGTTCTTCAATTTTATTGATAGCTACTCCAATGGCATCTTTCATAAGCATACCATTTAAGAAACCACTGTTTTGTAAGGTGGCTTCTTTGGTTGGGTTGGCTTCTTCACCGTTATAATGTTCACCGATAATATTGGTGATAGGAATATTAAAATGTTTTGCAAAGGAAAAATCTCTTTGGTCGCCGCAAGGCACACCCATGATGGCACCTGTACCATAACCAGCCAGCACATATTCTGCAATCCAGACAGGTATTTGTCTTCCGTCAAACGGATTGATAGCATAGGAACCGGTAAAGCAACCGGTAATCTGTTTTACTTCTGCCTGTCTTTCCCTGTCGCTGCGGCTTTTTACATAGTGCAGGTAATTATCTATGGCTTCTTTTTGTGCCGGGGTGGTTATTTCAACTACGAGTTCATGTTCGGGAGCCAGTACCATAAAGTCAACTCCAAAAATGGTGTCTGGCCTTGTTGTGTAAACTTTAAGCCAATCGCCGCTTTCAGTATCAGTAGAAGTATAATGATGCTCTTCAATCTCTTGTCCTTTCTCGTTAGTGCTTTTGGTTATTACAACTGTTTCTTTTGATTCACCAATTTTTATCCTGAAATCAATTTCTGCCCCTTCACTTTTACCGATCCAGTTGCGCTGCATTTCTTTCATGCTGTCGCTAAAGTCCACGGTTTCCAATCCATCGAGTAACCTGTCGGCATACGATGTAATGCGCAGATACCATTGACGCATTTTCTTTTTCTCTACCGGATGGCCACCTCTTTCACTTACTCCATTTACCACTTCATCATTGGCCAGTACGGTTCCCAATGCTTCGCACCAGTTTACTTCACCAAACTTGCTAAAGGCCAGGCGGCGGTTCATTAATATTTCTTCCTGCTGTTGTTTGGAATAACCGTTCCATTGTGCTGCCGTAAAATGTTTGCCTGGAATGAATGGCCCGGTTTTCGGCGTTGCCCCTTTTGTTTCATACTTTTTTATCAGCAATGAAATAGGTAATGCTTTTTTCTCCGTGTTGCAGAAAAAACTATTGAACAGTTGCAGAAATATCCACTGTGTCCATTTGTAATAATTGGGGTCGCTGGTTTGCACTTCACGACTCCAGTCGTAGCAGAAACCGATGTTATCTAACTGTTTTTTAAAAGTTTCAATATTTTTCTTCGTTGTTTCCGCCGGATGCTGACCTGTATCTAATGCATATTGCTCCGCCGGCAAACCAAAACTATCAAAGCCCATCGGGTGCAGAACATTAAACCCTTTCAATCTTTTATACCGGCTATAAATATCTGAAGCGATATAGCCTAACGGATGACCAACATGCAAACCGGCACCGCTTGGGTACGGAAACATGTCGAGTACATAATACTTAGGTTTATTCAACCCTTCGCCAGGCTCAGGATTAAATACTTTATAAGCATTGGATTCTTTCCATTTCTTTTGCCAGTCTTTTTCAATTCTTCTGAAGTCGTATTCCATATTTTCTGTTACTCCTGATTTTATTTTTATTCAATTGCCAGACCCACCCAATTCACTTAAGCAATTTGTTTTCCTCTGTTCGCTCCGCCAACCGGCGGAAGGGGAGGTGCACTATTTCATAATGCTTTTTGAAAATTGCTCATCTGTGTTACTACAGTACAAGTGTACCCTTCGTTACCTCAGAGTAAACTTGCAGCGAAGACGATCCTTCGATAAACTCAGGACAGTAATTCAGCCGGACTAATAAATTTCTTTAACATATATCTTCACACACATCTGGCAATATGAGCCACCATCAATCGTTTAAATGGACAGCAAAAATACTGATTGTACTGCTTTATCTGCTATTTTTGCGGCAATCCATTAATCTGAAAAAATAATTCATGTCCCAATCAGGTAAAGCTTCTATTAAACGTGGCAAACCATCTTACTTTATGTCCATACTGGGGGTTACCCTTGTATTATTCTTTCTTGGCATCATCGGCTGGTTAGTTATTAATGCCAATAAATTAGGCAACCATTTTAAAGAAAGTGTGGAGGTGAGGGTGTTTCTCCGTGGTGACCTTAATAAGAAAGACAGTGTGGCCCTGGTAAATTTTATTGCCGCCAAACCCTATGTGAAAACGATGGAATATGTAACCAAAGAAGCAGGTAAGAAAAGATATATGGATGATGGTGGTGAAGACTGGAGTAAAGTACTGGACGAAAACCCCCTGCCCAATGCTATTTATTTCAGGGTAAAAAGCCAATATGTAAACCCTGATACATTAACAGCTATTAAAAAAGATATAGAACAACAAACTTATGTAAGTGATGTGCAGTATCCCGATGAACTGGTGGGCAACCTGAATAAAAATATCCGTAAAGTAAGTATTGGCCTGCTGGCATTAGTTATCATTATTTCGCTGGTGGTTATTTTCTTAATTGATAATACTATCCGGCTGGCCATGTTCAGCAACCGTTTTCTGATTAAAACCATGCAGATGGTGGGAGCCACCCGTTGGTTTATTGCCAAGCCGTTAAATGTAAGGGCTGTAATTAACGGAGCCATCAGTGGTGCTATCGCTTCTGCATTATTATATATACTGGTGCTGATAGCAGAGGGACAATTGGAATGGTTGAAAGCTATTCATGATTCAGGTATGCTTTTTCTGTTGTTCTTCCTGCTTATTATTACAGGCATCGGCATTACCCTGTTCAGCACTCACCGGAGTGTACTAAAATACCTGCGGATGAAACTGGATGACCTGTATTGAGTCGAGAGTCTTTAGTCAGGAGTCGGGAGCCAGGTGACTATAGACTCAAGACTAACGACTCCTGACTTTTTCCTATATTGCATCTCCAAAATCGAAAGAAATGAGCAACGAAAAAGGAACCCCTTCTATTTTTAATAAAGAGAACTACAAGTGGATGCTGCTGGGCGTTGTGGTAATGGCAATTGGTATGTTCCTGCTTTCCGGAGGAAAAAATACAGACCCGGCGGTATTTGATAAATCAAAAGTGTATAGCACTACCCGGATTACAATTGCGCCAATACTTATTTTGGCAGGCCTGGTGATTGAGATATTTGCTATTTTCAGAAAACCCAAACAATCTGCTGCCTGAGCAGTATAGTTGATAAATTTTAAAGGCGATACTTTACCAGTATCGCCTTTTTATTTTATGTTGCAGCACTAATAATTTTCGCATGAATATTTTTGAAGCAGTCATCATCGCCATAATAGAAGGACTAACTGAGTTTCTTCCTGTATCATCAACCGGGCACATGATTATTGCTGAACACCTGATGAAGCTGGGTACCACCCCCGACGCAAAAAGTTTTGTCACCCTCTATACCGTTTCCATTCAGTTAGGGGCTATACTGGCGGTAGTTATTATTTACTGGCAAAAATTTTTTGAATTTCGCCGCTGGCAGTTTTATGCTAAACTTGCCATAGGGGTACTTCCTGCATTAATACTTGGTTACTTGTTTGCCGACAAAATAGATGAATTGCTTTTTAATCCAACGGTAGTGGCTATTGCCATGCTGGCGGGTGGTTTTGTATTGCTGATTATCGACAAGGCATTTAAAAAACCAACAGTGGAATCGGATGATCAGTTAAGTTTTGGTAAATCATTCATTATCGGTTGCTGGCAGGTGCTGGCGATGATTCCCGGGGTAAGCCGCAGTGCTGCTTCCATTATTGGTGGCATGCAGCAAAAACTAACAAGAAACCTGGCGGCTGAGTTCTCTTTCTTTCTTGCGGTGCCTACCATGTTTGCAGCAACAGCTTATTCCTTGTTTATAAAAGAATGGCCAAGTGATACCGGCCGTATGCAAAAAGGTATTTCGCTGATTACTTCCACACAGGAAAATACGGTGTCGTTTATCATTGGCAATATTGTGGCATTTGTAGTGGCTATGCTTGCTATCCGTTTCTTTATAAATTTTCTGAAAGTGTATGGATTTAAGCCGTTTGGTATTTACAGAATAGCAGCAGGTGCCATTCTGCTGATTTTGCTTGCAAGCGGAGTGATTAAAGCATAACACATTTATCCTACATTTACTGAAAGCATCCTTTATGCAAACGGCTTCCAAAAAAATAGTGAATGGCTGGGCTATGTACGATTGGGCCAGCTCCTCGTATAATCTTGTTATTACATCTACTATTTTTCCTGCTTACTTCGAGGCCATTGCTGTTGATGATAAAAATATTTCTAAAACTGCGGTCACTTTTCTGGGCAGGCAGTTTGAGAATACGGCACTCTATAATTATGCTATTGCCCTTGCCATGCTGATTGTTGCCTTTATGTCACCGTTGCTTTCATCTATTGCAGATTACCGGGGCAACAAAAAGAAATTTTTGAATTTTTTTCTGACGATGGGTAGCCTTGCCTGTGCTTCACTTTTTTTCTTTGAAAGCAATACGCTGACGATTGGTTTGGTTTCAATGATCATTGCCTGTGTCGGCTTTTGGGGCAGCCAGGTTTTTTACAATTCCTTTCTTCCGGAAATTGCCACACCGGAAGACCGTGACCGTGTAAGTGCCAAAGGATTTGCTTTTGGTTATATTGGAAGTGTGTTGTTACAGCTTATCTGTTTTGTTTTTGTTTTTAATCCAGGTTTATTGGGAGGAGATAAAGAGTCAACTATCCAGTTCAGAATGTCTTTTCTGCTGGTGGGCATCTGGTGGTGGGGCTTTGGACAATATTCTTTGCGGCGTTTGCCAAAACCTGTTCCTGCCGGTAGCGGTGATCAGCATAATATTTTATCAAAAGGATACAAGGAATTACAAAAAGTATGGGGGCAGGTCAAACAACTTCCGAGGTTGAAACGATTCTTACTTGCCTTCTTCTTTTATAATATGGGGGTGCAAACTGTAATGCTGGTGGCCGCACTGTATGGAAAAAGTGAACTCGAGATTCCGACAGACAACCTGATCATCGCTATTCTTATTATTCAATTGATTGCCATTCCGGGTGCCTTTGTTATTTCCTGGCTGTCTTCTAAAATAGGCAACCTAAAAACATTGATGTCATTGGTTGTGCTATGGATATTGCTTTGTATAGTTGCC
>JAYVKT010000057.1:0-3193 GCA_043768195.1 Chitinophagaceae bacterium
ATTAATAATTGATTCTGCTGAAGCAGTAGCCGATTATAAAAAAAGTCCGCTGTGGTTACAAAAACTATTGAATGCTTATGCCGATGGTATTAATTACTATTTGTATAAACATCCTGAAGTAAAACCAGCCTTGCTTACCCATTTCAAACCCTGGTATCAATTGCTATGGACAGATGGCAGTATCGGTGCCATCAGCACTGGCGATGTAACAGAAGCAGATGTAAAGAATTTTTACTTAGGTGCCAATGAACAAGTAGTTGCCAAAAAAGACTTATTGGAAAAAGAAAGTTCCGGCTCCAATGGTTTTGCTATTGCACCTTCTAAAACAGCATCGGGCAATGCCATTTTATATATCAATCCGCATGTAACATTTTATTTCCGGCCCGAAGTGCATATGGTAAGCAATGAAGGGCTGAATGTATATGGTGCTGTTACCTGGGGACAAATGTTCATTTACCAGGGATTTAATGAATACTGCGGCTGGATGCATACCAGCAGCAATGTGGATGTAGCAGATATGTACAAGGAGAAAATTGTGAAAAAGGACAACGGAATTTTTTATGAGTATGAAAAAAAATTAAAGCCGGTAACACAAAAGCTGATTACTCTCCGGTATAAAAAAGATGATGCCATACAAACAAAAGTTATCACCACTTATTACACTCATCATGGCCCCATTATGGCTAACCGAAACGGGCAATGGATAAGTGTGAGAGGTTATAACCGGGCTTTAAAAAGTTTGATTCAGAGCTTTCAACGCACCAAAACAAAAGGGCTGGAAGATTATAAAAAGAATATGTCGCTGTATGCCAACACTTCCAACAACACGGTGTTTGCCGACAACAAAGGAAATATTGCTTACTGGCATGGCGACTATGTTCCCCGCAGGGATAACAAACTAAACTGGAGCGAACCGGTAGATGGCTCTACCGCTGCTACTGAATGGAAGGGCTTGCATACATTGGATGAAATTGTTCATGTATATAATCCCAAAACCGGATGGATACAAAATTGTAACTCCACTCCTTATACTGTTTCCGGAAGCAGCAGCCCAAAAAAAGAAAACTATCCTAACTACATGGCACCCGATGGAGAAAATTTTCGTGGTGTTAATGCCGCAAGGGTATTAAGCATTGAAAATAAATTTACGATTGATAAAACAATCGCTGCCGGATATGACAGGAAATTATCCGCCATGGAAATATTGATTCCTGCATTGGTCAGTTCATTTGAAAAAAATGTTTTGGCAACAGATTCATTGTATGCGCAATTAGCTGAACCCATTCAAACATTAAAAAAATGGGATTATAATGCGACCGAAAATTCAGTAGCTACAACGCTGGCTATTGAATGGGCAGAGAAACTTTCTGCTTCTATCCGCAGAATATATATTGATGAAGGATGGGATGACCAGGTAACATTGGTAAAACAGTTTGCCGCTACTGCATCTAAAAACGAATTGATTCTCCCACTACTTACTGTATTAAAAGAATTGAAAACCAAATTTGGTACATGGCAAATACCCTGGGGCGACATCAATCGTTACCAACGCATATCAAGCGACATTAACCAAAAATATCAGGATAATGAACCCAGTTTTCCCGTTGGCTTTGCGTCAGCTTCCTGGGGCCAATTGCCTTCCTACAATAGCCGTACCTATACCGGTACTAATAAAAGATATGGCTATCATGGTAACAGTTTTATTTGCGCCGTGGAATTTGGTAAAAAGGTAAAAGCCAAATCATTACTGGCGGGTGGCAATAGTGGTAATCCTTCTTCCACACATTTTACCGACCAGTTAGAAATGTACACCAAAGGAAAATTTAAAGACGTGTTGTTTTACAAAGAAGATGTGTTGAAACATGCGGAAAGAACTTATCATCCCGGAGAATAAAAACTGCCAAAAAATTTATACCTTTTGCCCTATATGAACACTCCCGAATCAAATCAACCTAACCGGGTCTGGAAAGGCCGTCTTATTAAATTCCTTATTTACCTGGTCGTTGGCTTTTTATGTGCCTTTTTGTACCGCCAACTAAAAAATTAACGCTATGGAAGTACATGCACATAGCCACACTGCAAGAAAAAAATGGACCCATTATTTCTGGGAGTTTATCATGCTGTTCCTCGCTGTGTTCTGCGGCTTTTTAGCAGAATATCTGCTGGAGCATAAAATAGAAAAGGAAAAGGGAAAACAGTATGCTATCTCATTCCGGGAAGATTTATGTAAGGATACTGCGATAATCAATGGTAACATTCCCTATTTAAAAAGGATTATTGCGGCTGGCGATTCTCTTACGTTTATGATATTGCATAACCGGGTTTCATCCAAAGAAGATATAAAAAAAATGTACGAGTATAACATACCTGCCATGGGTGGCTTTGGTATTGTTCTAACAGACCGTACTTCCACACAGCTTAAAAATGCAGGTGGTATGCGATTAATAACGAAGAAAAAAGTAGTGGAAGGAATCGTTAATTACTGGAGCCGCCTGGAAGCTATAAAAGTAATGGAAGACGGTTTGCAAACGATGCGTATGCAGGCAAGAGAAAAATCGTATTCAATTTTTAATTCCAAATACTATGCTGACAGTTCAATAAACGGCAAAAGAAATGTAGCAGATAATGCTGCACTTATGACAAAAGATGCAAATCAGCTCATTGAATTTGCCAACAGACTTGCCCATCAAAAAAACCTATTGAGAGGCTCGTTTATGAAAACCCTGAAAGAACAAGTAGCTAATGCAGATAGCCTGATTCAGTTGATTGACAAAGAATATCATCTAAAATAAATAATAATGGAACAAACAACACTCGGCATCGGCACCCGTTTACAACACACCCTGTATGGCCCCGGTGTAATCGTTGGTATTAAGTATGCCACCTATCTTATCTCTTTTATTAATCATGGAATAAAAGAAGTGGATAAAACAGATACTAAGCTAGATGACATCATCCCGGAAAATGTAAGTGCAGAAGTAGAAACTACCAGTGAGGTAGAGAAGTCATTATTGAAAATTTTAAAGCTATGGGGTGGCATTACCGAAAATGTACCGCTTGGTGATAAATGGATAAAAGGAATGATGCTACTGCAGCCATTTGATAAAAGTTTAAAGCCAAAAGAAATTCCGATTGATGATTTCTTTCATAAAATAGTGATGCTGAGGGACCGGTTACGGGTGTTGGAACAAAA
>JAYVKT010000058.1:0-7766 GCA_043768195.1 Chitinophagaceae bacterium
GCAAAACCTGTTGGTCCCAGGCCGTGAATATGCATCAGTGATAAAGAGTCAGAGAGACCTGACCAGGTTACTTTATAAGTTAGTGTACGGGTATCTTTACTATAAAAAACATCCATTGTGCCAAGCGCAGAAGAAGGCACAGCCGGAGTTTCCTGGGCACCACTCATGATGATACCATTTTTAGAGTAATCGGTTATTTTTTTTTCTTCAGCAGCTCTTTTGCAGGAACTAATGCCTAATACGAAAACAATTAGTAGGGATGCTAAAGCAGATAGTTTGATAAATTTCATGATTGCAGTATTTGGGGTAAAAATAAGAAGTTTTTGCTAATACCCATATTTTTCAGAAAATAACAAAAAAGCCGGTGGGTAAACTGTTTATTTCAGCTTGTTTTTTATCTCCTGTAGCTTTAATAATGCTTCTACCGGGGTTAGCCGGTTAATGTCTGCCCCTTCCAGCAGTTTTCTTATTTCATCAAAGGTTTCGGTATGGGCATCAAAAATGGAAAGCTGCATTTTGGAAGTTGTAAGAGACTTTAATTTCTCTGACTCCTGGCTTCCGACTCCCGACTCCCGACTATCTTCCAGGTGTTTCAGAATTTCATTCGCCCGGTTAATTAATGATGGTGGCATACCGGCCATTTTGGCTACATGAATACCAAAACTATGGGTGCTGCCGCCCCTGGCTAATTTCCGTAAAAAAATAATCTTGTTGCCTGCCTCTTTATTAGTTACATGGAAATTCTTTGCCCTGGGGAATTTCTCTTCCAGTTCATTCAATTCATGATAGTGGGTGGCAAATAATGTCTTTGGTTGATGCGGAGAATTGTGCAAATGCTCGGCAATACTCCAGGCAATGGAAATACCGTCGTAAGTAGAAGTACCTCTGCCAATTTCATCTAATAATATCAAACTTCTGTCGGTGATGTTATTAATGATACTCGCCGTTTCATTCATCTCTACCATGAAGGTGGATTCGCCGCCGGATAAATTATCGGATGCGCCAACCCTGGTAAATATTTTATCTGTCAGTGAAATTTTTGCTTCCGTGGCTGGAACAAAACTTCCGGTATGTGCCATTAGTGTAATCAAAGCAGTTTGTCTGAGCAATGCGGACTTGCCACTCATATTTGGCCCGGTAAGAATGATTAACTGCTGTTCCGTTTTATTTAATTCTAAATCGTTGTGAATATAACTTTCACCAACGGGTAAGTTTCTTTCTATTACCGGGTGGCGGCCTTCTTTTATTATCAGTCCATCGCCGGTATGCAATTGTGGTTTTTTATATTGATATTGAATGGCATTGCTGGCATAGCAGCAAAGACAATCCTGTATCGCCAATAAATTACCATTAATTTGAACAGGAGCTAAGTAGTCACCCAATTCATTCAGCAAGGCTTCAAATAATTCTAATTCTATCTTTAAAATCTTTTCTTCGGCGCCGGTTATTTTTTCTTCGTATTCTTTTAGTTCAGGAGTAATGTAACGTTCTGCATTGGCTAATGTTTGTTTTCGCATCCACTCCGTCGGCACTTTATTTTTTTGCGAATTGGTTACTTCCAAATAATAACCAAACACATTATTAAAACCAATTTTCAGGGAACCGATGCCGGTACGTTCAGCTTCTTTTTGTTGCAGCTGAGCTAAATATTCTTTTCCGCTATGAGAGATTTTACGCAGTTCGTCAAGTGAAGGGCTGACATTGCTATTCATCATGCCGCCTTTAGCAGCTAATGCCGGTGGATTGTCAACAATCTCTTTAAAAATTTTATCAGCGATATAAGGGCAGGGGTTTAATGCATCGCCCAGTCTTTTTAAATATTCGTTGGCAGATGACAGACAAAGTTGTTTAACTGTTTCCACCTGCTTCAATCCTCTGGCCAGCTGTAATACTTCTCTCGGATTGATTTTTTTCATTGGAATTTTAGAAACCAATCTTTCTATATCGCCGCATTGTTTGATGTGCTGGCTGATTTTATTCCGTAAATCAGTTTCTTTAATCAGGAACTCAACCGTATCTAAGCGTTCATTTATTTTCAGAATATCTTTTAAGGGGAATACAATCCAGCGTTTCAGCAACCTTGCTCCCATAGGCGAAACGGTATTATCCAATACACTTAATAAAGTATGATTGCCTTCTGAATTACCATACACCAATTCTAAATTCCTGATGGTGAATCTATCCATCCAGAGAAAATCATCCCGGTCCATTTGTTGCAACGAAGTAATATGCTGCAGGTTTGGATGCTCGGTATCTTTTAAATAATGGATGATGGCGCCTGCGGCAATTAATCCGTTCTTTAATTCATCTACACCAAAACCTTTTAAAGAATGTGTTTGAAAATGTTTCAGCAACGTATCTTCTGCATAAGCCGAATCAAAAATCCATTCGTCTAATGTGTAGGTATAAATCTTACTATTGAAATATTCTTTGAACTTCTTTTGCTGATGACGTTGAAAAACAACCTCGGCAGGCTTAAAACTTTGTAATAGTTTATCAGCATATTCTCTATCGCCTTCGGCAATAAAAAATTCGCCGGTTGAAATATCCAAAAAGGCCAAACCGTATTGTTCAGCATCTGCAAAATGGACAGCAGCGAGAAAATTATTGCTATGATGTTCGAGTAATTTATCGTTAACGGTGGTTCCCGGTGTCACCATGTCTGTCACACCTCTTTTCACAATGCCTTTGGCATGTTTGGGGTCTTCCAGTTGGTCGCAGATGGCAACACGGTGACCGGCTCTTACTAATTTATGCAAATAAGTATCAAGAGCATGATGAGGAAAGCCTGCCAGTTCCGATGAAGAAGCAGCTCCGTTATTTCTTTTGGTCAATGTAATGCCCAGCACCTTCGATGTTACTACTGCATCCTGCCCGAAAGTTTCGTAAAAATCACCCACCCGAAACAACAATATCGCATCCGGGTATTTCTGCTTGATAGCCCGGTGTTGTTGCATCATTGGTGTATCGGAAGAGGCTGTTTTTGACATTGCTTGTCCCGATTTTGTCAGGAAGAAACAAAAATAAGGAAGTGAGGGGTGAAAAGGGGCTGATTAATAGAAAAACACCACATGAAACGAAGTAAAAATTTGATTATTTTTGTTTCCTAATCACACTACTAATGACCTACATAACAATTGATACAAAAACTGCCCAGGCAAAAAAAATGGTGGAGCTACTTGAAACCCTGCCATTTGCTAAAATAATTAAAGAACCTAATGCTGTAACAAAAAAAGCCATTGCTGATGCGAGGAAGGGAAAGACTCACAAAGCCCGGTCTTTAAAACATTTATTTGCTGAACTGAACAAGTAATGTATAATATTGAATATACTGGCAGCTTTAAACGGGATTATAAGCTTGCCCTTAAAAGAAGATATAAAGAACCCTTAATACAGGCTGTAATAACTTTACTTGTAAACGGAACTACATTGCCTGCTAAATATAAACCTCATAAGCTTACAGGGGAATATAAAGACTGCTGGGAGTGCCACATACAACCTGATTGGTTACTAATCTGGCAAATAGATGTAAAATCAAATACTCTCTTACTGATCAGAACAGGAACTCATTCCGACTTATTCTAGTTTTTACTTGATCAATAGCCTGACAACCTGCTCTGAAAATTTGAAATGCACCCGTAGGGTTTATCTATTTATCCCTGTCAGAAAATAGCAGGCAATTTGTATGTTGCCGTAATTGCTTCTATAAAAGATACCTGAATGCCAGTAGCAAATTATACAAGTCCATGGGTTTAAAAAGCTGAGTAGAATTACTAAACCCCGAATGAATCCCCGATATTCATCGGGGTAAACTCTGCAACGTCAGCCCAACAGTAATACTACAGCCGGGTTAATATTTTTTCTACCTCACTTATGTAACCCCTCTTCTTCCTGCATCAGGTAGGGAAACAAACCATTTATGAAACGATTTATCCTGATCTCAGGGATGGCCATTTTTTGTGCCGTATCCAATGCGCAACAAGACACCGCAAAGGCAGATGCCACTATCAATAATGCCACGGTATATTTTGGCTATGGTGCCGAACTGACACATGAAAGCAAAGTGAAAGTGGATGCTGGTACTAAAACAATCGTCATCAGCCACCTTAGCACAAGTGTTGACATCAACAGCCTGCAGATAAGTGTGCCGGAAGATGTAGCCTTGCTGTCGCAGCGATACAGTGTGTATTACCCCGTTGTGCCGCCAATTGCCAAAACAAAAGAAGTGGAACGGATGGAAGACAGCATTATGTTGGTTCAAAAAGAAATTGGGCGAATTGATAACCTGATTATAATTGACCAGGAGATTTTAACCAAAACAGGTTTGCTGATTGAAACAACCATTAATACCAGCGGTAATAAAACCGTAACAAGTGAAGAAGTATTAAAGCTGCTGGAGTATTACAACACCAAAATTGAAAAATCAAAAACCAATATTTATAATCACAAGCAAAATATTAACGGACTTAATGTAAAGATTGCGGACATCAGAAAAAGAATTTCAGTTATTACTACTGTTACCGCTACCAAACAAAAACCATATGGACAGGTTATTTTACAGGTGATGTGCAAACGAAGTGGTGAAATACCGGTTAATCTTTCTTATTACACCCAATATGCGGGATGGACTGCCGTGTATGATGTTCGGGTAAATTCAAAAACAAATAAAGTGAAATTGGTTTACAAAGCATCGCTTACACAAACCACCGGTATTGACTGGAAGAAAACAAAGCTTACCCTTAGCACCGGCACACCCACTTTTGGTGTGGCGGCACCTGTGCTTACTCCGTGGTATTTGCAACTATATGTGCCGGGCATTGCTACTGATTTGCAACGAAGGGCTGCGGCTGGTAATGCACAAAGAAATTTGATACAATCGTATAGGGATGATGCGAAACTGGCAGAAGAAGTAGTAGTAAACGGATATGGTCAATACAAAACAAAAGCTGTGGCGGATGAAAAAAATATTGACCCCAGCACCCTGCAACAGTACACCACCCTCAACGAAGGCCAACTAAATACCAATTACGAAATTGACCTGCCGTATGATATTGCCAGTGATGGGCAACTGAATAGTGTAACGATAAAAGATCAGGAAATAAACTGCACTTTAAAAAACTATGCCGTACCAAGAATAGATAAGGAGGCTTACCTGCTTGCAGAAATTCCTGATTGGCAAAATTTAGATTTGCTGCCCGGCGATGCAAACATTATAATGGATGATACATATATCGGAAGATCTTTGATTGATCCAAACTCTATCGCTGATACGTTGAATCTTTCACTCGGCAGAGATAAAAGAGTTGCCGTAAAACGTTCTTTAATAAAAGAACTCAGCAGCCTGAAAACAAGTGGTAAAGAAAGCAAGCAGGTGTTTACCTACGAAATAACGGTGAAGAATAACAAACTGACCGATGTAAACCTGTTGCTGAAAGACCAGTATCCGCTGAGTAATATTAAAGAAGTGATAGTAACACTGGAAGATGGCAGCGATGCAGTAGTGAATACAGAAACCGGTGTGCTGACCTGGAAAATAGATCTGAAACCGGGAGAGAGTAAAAAAGTACGATTTAGTTATAGTGTGAAATATCCGAAGGATAAGAAGATTGTGAATTTGAAGTAAATACAGGGTCACGCAGAGATCGCTGGGTTCGCAGAGAAAAATTCTTATCTGCGTTCTCTGTGTACTCTGCGTGATATTTTTATTCATAGCTCTCTTTCTCTTTTGCCCTCTTAGCCTACCTTTGCCCGATGCGAAAACTGAGCATGGAAGAACTGGACCGTAAATCGGTGGAAGAATTTAAACAATCGAAAAAAACTCCTGTTATTGTTGTGCTGGAAAATATCCGTAGTGCTTATAATGTAGGCAGTGTGTTCCGCACTTCTGATGCTTTTTTGGTGGAAGCTATCTATATAATTGGCTATACTTCTCAACCCCCGCATAAAGAAATTAAAAAGACAGCCCTCGGTGCAGAGGAATCGGTACAATGGAAACATTTCACCACTTCTGCCGAAGCAATTACTGACCTGCGGGAAAACGGTTATAACATATATGCCGTAGAACAGGCCGAAGGAAGTTTTAAATTAAATGCAATTAGTTTTGAGGCGGATGAAAAAATAGCTGTCATTTTTGGAAATGAAAAAGCAGGGGTGGAGCAGTCAACTATTTTACTGTGCGATGGCTGTATTGAAATACCACAGCTGGGAATGAAGCATTCATTGAATATTGCCACGGCGGCCGGGGTGGTGTTGTGGGAATTGGTGAGAGGCCGAATTGTAAACCAGTAAAATGTTTTTAAAAAAACTCTCTTTGTATTCTTTGCGCCTTATTTTCTTTGCGTCTTTGCATGAAATAAAATTGAAATGAGTAAAGTAAAAAATTACCTCTCTCTTATAAAATTCTCTCACACCATTTTTGCAATGCCGTTTGCGTTGATTGGTTTTTTTGTAGGGATATTTGATTCAGTAGAAATTATTTATGGCGTTGAACAATGGAACTTAAATAAAACAATTGGGTGGGCCCAAGAGACTACTAATAATAATGAGTGGAAAGAATTTGCCCTGCTTCTAACTCTCGTCATCCTCTGCATGGTCTTTGCCCGCAGCGCAGCCATGGCTTTCAACCGTTATCTTGATAGACAATTTGATGCAAAAAATCCAAGAACAGCAATAAGAGAAATTCCCTCGGGAGTTATTACTCCCAAAAATGCGTTGCTATTTACAGTACTTAGTAGTTTACTTTTTATTACCTGTACTTTTTTCATTAATCGCTTATGTTTTTATTTGTCACCTGTTGCCTTGGCGGTAGTACTTGGTTATAGCTATACTAAAAGATTTACTCCTCTCTGCCATTTAATTCTTGGTCTCGGATTATCATTAGCACCCATAGGAGCTTATCTCGCCGTTACAGGTCAGTTTGCTTTATTACCTATTCTTTTTTCCTTAGCCGTTATATTTTGGGTAAGTGGGTTTGATATTATTTATGCCTTGCAGGATGAAGAGTTTGATAAATCGCAGCAACTGTATTCCATTCCGGCATGGTTAGGAAAAACAAAAGCATTGAGAGTTTCAGAATTTTTACATCTATTAAGCGCAGCAGCAGTTGTTGTTGCCGGTTGGTATGGAAACTTTGGCTGGCTGTACTGGATTGGTTCGGCTGTATTTACCGGTATGTTAGTTTATCAGCATTCTATTGTAAAGCCAACTGATTTACGAAAAGTAAATTTAGCTTTTATGACCGCCAATGGCATTGCCTCCGTTGTTTTCGCCATCTTTGTAATCGCTGACCTATTTATTAATTGAAATTAAACACCCCTTTAGGGGATGGGGGCATTATGGCTCGAATACTCTCCATAGACTACGGCCTCAAACGTACCGGCATCGCCGTTACCGATCCGTTACAAATTATTGCTACTGGTTTAACAACCCTTCATTCAAAAGAATTAATCCCTTTTCTAAAAAACTATTTTACCAAAGAACCGGTAGAGTTAATCATCATTGGCTGGCCTACCAACTGGGATGATTCCGCCACCCATGCCACACCGCTGGTTATAAAGTGTATTAAAGAGTTAGAAAAAAATTTTCCAACCATGCCTGTAAAAAAGGTGGACGAACGATACACTTCCAAAATGGCGAAAGATGCCATGCTGGAAATGGGGTTAAAAAAAATGCAACGCCGCAATAAAGCCCTGGTAGATGAAATAGCAGCCACTATTATGCTGCAGGAATATTTAAGATCAGTTAGCTAATTAGTTGATTGGTTTAAT
>JAYVKT010000059.1:0-2439 GCA_043768195.1 Chitinophagaceae bacterium
CCCGCAGTTTGTTGGAATCATTACTGGCGGGCCCAGTTATGGCAACCCTCCTAATAGCAACGGCTATACTTTCAATAATGTATTTTATCCCGGATCTACCGTTGGCTCTGCAGCCAATGATGGCCTTAGGTGGGAAAAACAACTACAGTCCAACGTTGGGTTTGACATGACATTTTACAAAAAGAAATTTACCTTGTCGGCAGATTATTTCCGCAAAGAGGTTGACGGGTTATTATTTACCCCATCAGCTTCTCTATATCTGGGTACAGTGCCTATTCCAACTGCTAATATCGGTTCCACAAAAAGCAGTGGTGTTGACATCAATCTTGGTTATACTGAAACAATTGCCCGGAACCTAAAACTAAATACCTCGGTAACCTTTACGACATCTACCAATTTGGTTACTTCCACCAATGACGATGGTACAGCAAAAATTTTCGGAGGTTATTACTTCAATGGACAATCGCAAAGTGTAACTGTTTTTGAAAAAGGCTTTACACCCGGATATTTTTATGGTTACAAAACAAATGGCCTTTTCCAAACGGCTGACGATTTAACTAAAGGTGCAACACAAACGGGAGCACAGCCAGGTGATATTCGTTTTGTTGATGTTAATAACGACGGCGTAATCACTTCGGCAGATCAAACAAAAATTGGTGATCCCTTCCCTGATTTTACTATGGGATGGGCGCTGAATCTTGAATACAAAAATTTTGATTTTAACGCTTTTACCTATGCATCTGTAGGCAATGATGTTTATAGTGCCTATGAAAGAAACGCAAATTTTTCCAATAAGTACAGAGGTGTGTTGGGCAGATGGACAGGCGCCGGCACTACTAATGATGCAAGAAACCCAAGATATTCATTTACCGATGCCAATAGCAACATCCGGGTTTCTGACAGGTATGTCGAGGATGGTTCTTTTGTTAAGCTTAAGAACGTTCAGTTAGGATATACTTTTCCCGCCTCTATAACCAAAAACTTATTTAAAAAGTTGCGTTTATATGTGCAGGTAAAAAATGCATTCACACTAACTAAATATTCCGGGTTTGATCCGGAAATAGCTGGTGGCATATTGGATTCGGGTATCGACCGTGGTGCATATCCCCAGGCCAGAACGTATGCATTTGGAATTGATATAAAACTCTAACAATTAAAAATTAGCCGTATGAATAATACTATCAAAATACAAATTCTAAGCTTGCTTTTTATTGCAATGCTGTCTTCCTCCTGCAAAAAATGGGTTGATTATGATCCCCATGAAGATTTCAGGATTACAGAGCTTGACTATTTAAAATCTGAGAGTGATTACCGCACTATGACTGTCAGCGTTTATACACCCATTCAATGGCTGAACCAGGCCGTGCCAGTTGGTGATATAGCCTCTGATAATTCAGTTAGTGGTGGAGAAAATGCATCTGATGTGTTGTCATTACAGCAGATAGATGATTATACTCATACACCTGTTAACTCAACACTTACAGAATTATGGACAGCCGCTTATGAGGGTATTAACAGGGCTAATTATCTGCACCAGTATAAAACAACGAATAAATCCGGTGAGACAATCTCTTTTGCAGGTAAAGAGGCTCTTTACGGAGAGGTATATTTCTTAAGGGCTTATTACTATTTTCATCTGGTACGCTTTTTTGGCGATGTTCCTTTATTTGCAGACAAAAGACTTAGCCTTAGCGAATCCAAAACATTACAACGTTCACCAAAGGCAGATGTATATCGCCAGATTGAGCTGGATTTAAACGCTGCCATTTCTGTTTTGCCCGCTGTGCAGGTGGAGAAAGGGCGGGTTACTAAATATGCTGCTCAGGCATTGCTTGGCAAAGTATTATTATATCAAAATAAGTTTGATGCCGCAGCAACCATGCTGGATAATGTTATTACTCCTAACGTATTTTCTTTAGTATCAAATTTTGGTTCTATATTTTTAGAATCAGGCGAAAATGGGCCAGAATCCGTTTTTGAAATCCAATATTCAAATACAACTCCATATTATAACTGGGGCGGGGTTACAAGGGGGCAGGGCAACCACTCTGTACAGCAATGTGGAATCAGGGGCTTAAATGGAACTGCAGCAATGCCATATGGTGCAGGATGGAGTACTAATCTTCCCAGCCAAAATCTGGCCGCAGCTTATACTGCCGGAGACTTAAGAAAAGCTGTAACTGTTTTGGATATTGAAGCTTATAAAGCAGCGAACCCTTCTTATAACATTACTTATCAAATTGCACCTTTTAAGAACACAGGTTTGTATAATCAAAAATATTTGCCCAGAAAAGGGGAAACATCCGGTCAGGTAGAATTGAATTACCTGAATAATTTCAGAACAATCAGATATGCTGAAGTATTGCTAATGGCTGCAGAAGCATTTAACAGGGCTACTTCTCCTAATGATACAAAAGCAAGAGGTTATTTGAATCTTGT
>JAYVKT010000060.1:0-7283 GCA_043768195.1 Chitinophagaceae bacterium
AATAGAAATCAGCAAAGGCCGAATAACCCGAATCAGGGAGGTGATAAACAGGGTTAGTTATTTCCAGCATTCATTTCGGCAAAAACCCGAAAGAGAACAGCAGCTTCTAAATAATTTTAAAGAGGGATAAAATAAGAGAAATAATTGATCAGAATTTAATAGAACTCATATCTATAATTCGTTTTTCCCATATACGATTCCTTTTCATCTTTTATGGCAAATTGTTTTATCTCCTCTACTAACCCTTTATCATTAAGTTTATAAACAGCAAACCCTATTGTCCCTCTTTTTCCATAATCAACTTTATTGATATTGCCTCTGCTATCATATTGAACAAAAGCCATTTCTTCCTGATTCACATTTTTTACTTTTAGAACCCTTTCTATTTTCTCTAAAGAGTTATATCTGAACAACATTGTGTCATTACTTTTTGACACAGTCAGAACACAGTCGTGTTTTTGAGTATATTTATTAAATTCGATGGTTCCTTCACTGTAATTAATAATTTGAATTGAATAAGAACCGTCATTCTCATACTTATAAAGATATATCTCATCAAGGAATCCGGATAGATCTTGCCTTCGCAATTGTACAATTCTTCCTTCATTTAAAACGGGGATATAAACAAAAGCTTTTTCATCATTTACATATAATACTGAGTCATTACCAGTAATTGAATAGTAAGTTTTTCCTTCTTTCTTTTTTACGTCTGAGTTACTATAAGAAGTTGTAGTAACAGATTTTAATCTTTTCTCGATAATGTCTTTTCTGGAAGGCTGGGCTAAGCCTTTAAAAGCAAGGAGGAAAAAAAGCGTTCCAGTTAATACAAATAGTTTCATTAAATCAGATAGTAGCTAAATTTCACTTTCCCAAAGCCCTGTACAAAGCATCCTGTATCTTTCCCCTGATACCCATATTCGATAGTTTACCATTATCTCTTGTAGGGTAAACCCGGTTAGACAAAAAGATATAGACGAGATCATTCTTTGGATCCACCCAAACACAAGTGCCGGTAAACCCAGTGTGGCCAAATGTTTCGGGGGAGGCTAAAGTAGAAGGATAAGGATCTCTGCGGATGGCGTTATCTTTTTCCGGTTTATCAAAGCCCAGCCCACGGCGGCTTACTTTGCTGTTGTACCCGGTAAATAGTTTGATGGTTTCTGGTTTCAAATATCGTTCGCCATTCAGTTCGCCTCCATTCAATAGCATTTGATACAACAGGGATAAATCATACGCATTGGAAAAAAGCCCTGCATGCCCCGCCACACCACCAAACATAGAAGCCCCTTCATCATGCACATCGCCCCTTGTTGTTTGCTGACGAAAATGTTTTTCTGTTTCTGTAGGCACTAAGCATTCCAACTGAAATCGGTTGCGGGGTTTAAACCCGGTTGAGTACATACCTATTTTACTATAAAAGGTTTTTTGCGCATACTGATCCAATGTCATGCCGGTGATTTCTTCTACAATTTTTCCAAGAAAGATAAAATCGTTATCGCTGTACACATATTTGTTCTTTGCACCCAACGGGCTTTTTAAGATTCTGTAGAGCATCGTATCCTGCCAGTCGTTCCGCATATAAATATTTTCTGCCACACGGACACCGTATCCTTTTTGTTGCTTGCCGGCATAAACAACTGTGCTGGGGTTGCCTGTAGCCGGATCAATCGTTTCTTTATAAAATGCAATAAAGGGAACAAGCCCCGCCTGGTGCAATAAAATATCATCTATTTTCAAATCTCCCTTATTCGTTCCTTTTACCCAGGGCAAATAATCTTTTAGTTTATCATTTAGTTTCAGCTTTCCTTCTTCATATAGTTTCATTACAGAAACCGTGGTGGCAGAAATTTTTGTTACAGAAGCTAAATCAAAAATACTTTCAGGGCTCATCGCCGGAGAAGAATTAGTGTATTCATAATTGCCAAATGCTTTGTGATAAACAATATCCCCTTTGTGCACCGCCAGCACCACACAACCCGGAAAAGCTTTTTTAGCAATGCCATCCAGTGCAATAGAATCAATCACCTGCATTTTTGCTTTCATCTCTTCTTTTGTTGGCTTAGGCTTTCCATATACAATACCGTCGCCAAATTTGAAACGACAGACACTAACAGGCAACCTACCTGTTGATTTAATCTTTCCTTCCAGTAAATCAGCAGCGGCCTGCTGGGTAATGGCATCGTCCTGATAACAGGCTACCAATGTCCATGCATCACAAAAGTTTTTGGTGGCAAGCACATTGCCAAAAGTCAGCGTAATAGTTTTAATAAAGTTTAAATCTTTGTACAGCTTGAGGGCTACGGGGCTTAAGCCAAAGTTTTCTGCCGGCCTGAGTGAATAGTTATGGATGCCAATAATAATGGCATCGTATTTACCATCTTTTTGTAGTCCCTTTAAAATTTCCTCTGCTTTTTCCTTCCCTTCTTTATAAGATAGCAGAAATACATCTGCTCCCAGATCATCTTTCATTCTTTTTCCAAATACATTCAACTCGGATGTGCCAATACCTACATAAGCAATTTTTTTCTGTTTACTTGTCAGGGGTATTTCTGCATAGTCATTTCGGGATGCTGTAAATTTTGCTTCTGCTAATAACGTAAGGCTGCTTTGTGCTACTTCATAGCGGATGGCATCAGTTTTGGCGTTCAGGTCTTCGAGCAGGTTTTTGGTGTCAACAAACTGCGTTTGGTTGAGACCGAGCTGATATTTCGATAGTAAAACTTTTTTCACTTTTGCATTCACTTCATCCCAACTCAATCTTTTATCTGCAATTGCTTTTATCACCGCATCAATAGTTTCTGGCACACTGGCGGGCAGGCACAACATATCATTACCTGCAATTAACGCTTCTACAGAAATAGTACCGCCAGGAAAATATTTTGCCACCCCTTTCATCTCCAGTGCATCGGTAAAAGTGAGACCGTTATATCCCATTTTTATCCTCAGCAAATCAGTTACACTATTTTTTGAAATAGAAGTGGCTACATTTTTTGTATTGTCAATAGCCGGAATAGACAGATGTGCAATCATTACACTTCCTACACCAGCATCAAAAATGGCACGGAAAGGAACCAGCTCCATCGAATCAAGTTGTTCTTTGCTTTTATTTATTACGGGTAAATCAAAATGCGAATCAACATCCACATCACCATGACCAGGAAAATGTTTAGCACAAGCCATGATACCTGCATCCTGCATCCCTTTCATATATGCCACGCCGTATTTTGACACCTTGTTTTTATCTTCTCCAAACGAACGATAACCTATAACAGGATTATTGGGATTGTTATTGATATCAACCACCGGTGCATAGTTTACATGCACCCCTATGCGTTTGCATTGATCGCCAACAGCAAGCCCCATTCTGTAAATAAGATTTTCGTCGCTTACAGCACCCAGCGTTAACTGATAAGGAAATTTTGCAACACTGTCCAATCTCATTCCCAATCCCCACTCACCATCAATGGTTACCATTAGCGGTGTTTTGGCAATGCTTTGATATAGATTAGTGAGGTTGGCCTGCCGCACAGGGCCACCCTGAAAAAAACACAAAGCACCCACATTGTATTTTTGTATGTCCTCTTTTACTTTAGCCACATGGTCGGCACCCAAATTAGAATGTGCCCTTACTACCATTAACTGGGCAATTCTTTCTTCATTGCTTAAGCTGTTAAAAACACTATCCGCCCACTGTTCTGCGGTCAGTTTGCTTTTATACTGAGCGAATAAAAATTGATTCGATAGCATTAAAATTACTATTGCTAAAAGTATTTTTTTCATTCCCATATATTAATTGATAACAAGTTAGTTAACCAGACGTTTTAAACGCTGTAATAGTTAATAAAATTGCAGCTTTTTTGCTAAATTTGAGTAATGTCCATTGCAGAAAAATACAGGCCGCATTATACTTATGCTGATTATTGCCTTTGGGAAGGCAGATGGGAGCTTATTGAAGGCATGCCTTATGCAATGAGTCCGGCACCAAACAGTCGTCACCAATTAGTAGCAACAGAGCTTGGCTCAAAATTTTCGCAAGCATTAAAAAGCTGCAAAAAATGCAAAGTTTATCAGCCAATAGACTGGAAAATTACTGAAGATACTGTTGTGCAACCGGATTTATCTATTGTCTGTAAGCCATTTAACACCATTACATATCTCGACTTTCCACCGGCATTGATTGTTGAAATATTATCTCCTTCTACCGCCATGAAAGACAGAAGAGAAAAGTTTGAGTTGTACGAAACACAGGGAGTAAAATATTATCTGATTATTGACCCTGCATTTAATAAGGTTGAAATTTTTGAATTAATAATTAATACGTACCAGGCCGCAGCGGTAAATCCGGCAACTTTTGATTTTCAGATAGATGATTGTACCGCAAGTATTTCATTTACCGATTTGTTTGAAGAATAGAACTCCCCGGCCATTGCATTACATTTGCTGCTTAATTTGATTTTGTGCCTGATAAGATTACATTATTACCTGATAATATTGCCAACCAGATAGCGGCCGGAGAAGTAATTCAGCGGCCGGCGAGTGCCGTAAAAGAATTGCTGGAAAATGCGGTGGATGCAGGAGCCACAGAAATAAAACTCATTATCGCTGATGCCGGCAAATCACTGATACAGGTAATTGACAACGGCAGCGGCATGAGTGAGACCGATGCCCGGATGAGTTTTGAACGCCATGCCACTTCCAAAATAAAAAGCATTGAAGATTTATTTCATATCCGCACCATGGGTTTTCGGGGTGAGGCATTGGCTTCTATTGCTGCTGTGGCACAGGTGGAATTAAAAACAAAAAGAGCGGAGGATGAAACAGGTGTTTTTATTGAAGTAGAAAACAGCTCCGTTAAAAAGCAAGAACCTATTGCGGCACCTGCTGGCACCAGCATTGCTATGAAGAATTTATTCTTCAATGTGCCGGCCCGGAGAAATTTTTTGAAAAGCAATGCAGCAGAAATGCGGCATATTGTGGATGAGTTTACAAGGGTAGCGATGTCATTTCCAGAAATTCTTTTTACATTGACTGCTAACAACCAGCAATTGTTTCATTTAGAAGCAGGAAGTTTAAAGCAACGTATTGTTCAATTGCTTGGCAACAATTACAACGCCAAATTAGTAACGGTAAAAGAAGATACCGATTACATGAACATTTATGGTTTCGTTGGTAAACCAGAAACGGCTAAGAAAACAAGAGGTGATCAATATTTTTTTGTCAACAACCGTTTTATTAAAAGTGCTTACCTGAACCATGCAGTGATGAATGCATACCAGGAAATGATCCCGACGGATAGTTTTCCAATGTATGTTCTCTTCATTGATCTTGACCCAACGGTGGTGGATGTGAATGTGCACCCTACCAAGCAGGAAATAAAGTTTGAAGACGAGAAGATTATTTATGCGTTTGTACAGGCAGCTATCAAACATGCACTGGCTCAGTTCAGCGTAACGCCTACGCTGGATTTTGATTTAGACGCATCCATCCAGCAGTTATCATCCGTTCAACAACCATTTACTGAAGAAAAAAAATCGGCTGCTGCCTCAGGTTCTATTTATAAAGGCTTTACACAAAAACACCAGGCACATTTTATTGAGAAGAGTGACAGGAGTGAATTGAAGCATTGGTCGCAGACCCCAGTGGGGAGAGACTTCTACGAGAGTCAGGAGACTGGAGTCGGGAGTCAGGAGTCAATGCAAAAGGCTCAGACACCCCACACCTTACACCTCACACCTGATTCTGAATTAACACAACTATTAAACACTTACATAACTGTTCCATCCGCCAACGGTTTCCTTCTTATCCATCAGCAAGCGGCGCATGAAAGAGTGGTGTATGAACAATTAAAAGCAGCAAGTAAGGACAAACCAGTGGCTACACAGCGAAGTATGTTTCCAGCCACGTTGGAATTAACGCCGGCTGATGCCGCAGTAATGCAGGAAATTATTGGTGACCTGCAACAGCTTGGTTATACCATTGAACCATTTGGTAAAAACACATTTGTTATACAAGGTACTCCTGCTGATGTGGAAGCTGGAAATGAAAAACATATCATTGATATTTTATTGGAGCAATACAAACACTTTAGCAACGATATAAAATTTTCTAAAAGAGAAAAATTAATTCGTTCGCTTGCAAGACAACAATCCATCAAAACCGGCACAAGGCTTACGGAAAGAGAAATGCGGCAATTGGTAAATGATTTATTTGCCTGTGAGCAATCGAATACTACGATGGATGGCAATCCCACTTATCTGGAGTTTAAGCAGGAGCAGTTGGAAAAAATGTTTGGGAAGTGAAAGCCTCCCTGCCCTCCGAAGGAGGGTTCTCAAAGTCTGGAATTATAGTGGTCGCTTTACCGAATTCCGTTGCGTAATAATCAGTAAACAATATTAAAACTATCGGAGTCTAAAGCCCCTCCATGCGGAGGGGTTTGGGGAGGCCTAATATGTATTACGAATACCTTGCAAAAATTTCTCCACCGCCCTTCTCACTTCTGTAGCAGTAGCCTGATGATTATTAACCAATGTAGAAAAAATAAGCAGCTTTCCTTTTTTAGTATATAAAAAACCGCTGAAAGCTACCACACCAGAAAGTGTTCCGGTTTTACCATAGATATATCCGCTGTCGGTTTTGTAATAACTACTGATGGTTCCTTCGCCGCCGGTGGGCAGAATGACTTTGAGGCGTTCTATGCCAAACTCATTTTTCATTTTGTTAAGGATGGCAACAAAATCCTGTGGAGTAAATAAATTATAACGACTGAGACCGGAACCATCTGCCCATCTTGGTTTTTGTGGCAGGTCTTTAAAGTCTGTTTTGAGTAAAGTATCTATTATTTTTTCATCGTTCATCTCTCCGAGCATTTCATTGCTTACCATTAATAAAGATTGCTCTTCAAAAAAATTATCGCTGCGGTGCATCATTGGTTTTAGGAGGGAGTCGGTGGGTTGGGAGTGGATGATTGTTAAGGCCTCAGGAATACTATTATTGATCCCATTAATTCCCATTGTATTAACAAACTTCGTCATTCTAATGTTTTTCAATGTATCAAGTAACATATTCAACACAACCGAATCGTTGGGAATAAATGGGACGGATTGTCGTTTGAAAGAAGCATTCTCGGAGAAAGGCTCACGAAAAATATTGTGGTCTTTATCTCTTCGTATATAAAACTTGTTATATCCGCCATGGTAATTCAACGGTGATCTACGCCATATTGAGTTGATAGAGGGGTTTATGATCAATGTATCATTAATGAAAGAAAACGCCAGGCAATTTCC
>JAYVKT010000061.1:0-7384 GCA_043768195.1 Chitinophagaceae bacterium
ATCCACTTCTTCACGGCTCAGTTGCCCGTCTGCTCCCCTGTTGAAATAAAAATCCCTTTCCCCGTTCTCCATTAGTGAGACAAAGGCGAAAGTGGTAAAATTATTTTCATCCTGCAGCATCCATTTAGTGGATACTCCGAATGATTGCATCACATCAATTAAATGTTTACCAAACGGATCGGCACCTACTTTGGCTGCCAGCTCCACATCGCCACCCAATGCAGCAATGGCTGCTGCTACATTAGTAGGGGCACCTCCCGGTTTTTTTAAAAAATTATCGCCGTCTGATAATAATTTGCCTTTGTCAGTACAAATCATATCAATCAAAGCTTCTCCTATACATAGAATTTTTTTCATGGCTGGCTTACTATTAATGACCGGCTTGCATCGGCATATCAGTATTTTCTGATACTTTACCCGGTTTAATCAGCAATGTCAATAATGCAGCAATAACAAGAAATACTCCTGCAAAAGCTATTGCATTTCCGGGATTATGACCAAGCAAATTTTTATAGATATAGCCAAATGTCAATGTTTGTATCAGCATCGGCAATACAATCATCATATTAATGATACCCATGTAAACACCATATCTTTCCTTTGGAATTTTATCTACTACCAGTAAGTAAGGAATGCCCATCATGCTGGCCCAGCCAATGCCCAGCCCTATCATAGACAAAAACATCCAGTATTTATTTTGTATTTGTGGTAAGAATATTAATCCGATGCCGGCTAAAATAACAGCTATGGCATGCACCCATTTGGCTCCTACTTTTTTAGCATACCATGCAAGACCAAATGCAGTGAGAAAAGTAACTACATTATAGCTGGCGTTTAATAAACTGGCCCATCCTGCTGCTTCGCCATACAAGACCGGGTTTTCTTTAGAAGAGATATTCCAGGCCGATTTTGCAACACTGTGTGATACAAATTGCCAATAACAAAACATTCCATACCACTGGAATAAATACACAGCAGCAAGTTGCCACATTACCTTAGGCATGTTTTTAATAGCCGAGAAAATTTCTTTAAATGGTTCCAATAAACCATGTTTTGAAGATTTCAATTTTTGTAATTCTTCTTCTGTGGGAGGAATCTCAGGTGTTTTTATTACTGACCATAAAACGGTGGTGATAGAACAAGCGGCTCCGATGAAGAAGGCTATATATACCCAATAGGGAATGCCTGAAGCTGATTTGCCGGGTATAAGATTTTTCTTTTCAAAAAAATAAAGACAAAGATTAGCCAGCGTAATACCGAGCCCCGTAAAAAAACTCTGCATCATAAATCCGGTTGCAAATTGGCTGCGGGGAAGCTTATCCGCAACAAAAGCCCTGTAAGGTTCCATCGCTGTATTATTACCAGCATCCAGCACCCATAATAAACCAGCGGCCATCCACAAACTACTGCTGAAAGGAAAAAGCAATAAGGCAATACTGCACATAACAGCCCCTACCAGGAAATATGGTTTTCTTCTACCCCATTTGGGGCTCCATGTTTTATCACTCATGGCTCCGATAAGTGGTTGTATTAATAATCCTGTCATTGGGCCGGCAAGATTTAAAATCGGAAGGCTATCGGGGTCTGCGCCAAGAAAAGAGTAAATAGGATTGACAGCTGATTGCTGCAACCCAAAGGAGTATTGAATTCCAAGAAATCCAAAGCTCATATTCCAAATTTGCCAGAAGCTCAACTTGGGTTTAATCAGTGTCATAAGCAATCATTTGAAGTAATTTAAATATACAAAAGGGAAGACTTAAAGAGATAAAACCAAATGAGTTAATCCTTTGCAAACGTTTGTTGTTGGCAAAATGAGCCGCCTGTCAACCAGCTGCAAATTCATATAAAGTTTTACCATCTTCTCCTCCCAATTATATATTTTGCATGTTACTAAATGAGATTACTATAATGAGGATCCGAAATATTTTATCCGTTCTGTTGTTGCTAATCGTTTCCTCTTTTCTTTGTTACATTTTTCTTGTTCAGCGAACTGTACGGAAAACGGTGACTATTCCCTTACCGGCACTTCGTATTACTCAGCAATTTACTGACCCCGCCAATCTTGTAAAATGGTATATGCCTTTTGCAAATACAACTGTGCAGCCCGATATTCAATATAATGATAGCAACAACATTATCCGGTCGGGCAATGATTCTATTGAGATCAGCAACCAGTCCCTGTACAGCACCAGACTGAAATCTTTTTCCGGAAATAAAGAGAAGTATTTTCTTTTTTCGGCTATTCCCGATACAACCGGACAGGAACAAGCTGTGGTAACAATGGCTTACAAAACTTCCCTGTTCAAACAGTGGTTTAATAAAGGAGTTTTAGAAAAGAATGCCCTTCAAAGCTTTACTAATTTTAAAGAGTACCTGGAAGATGCAAAGCGGCTTTACGGCTATGAAATAAAGCTGGCAACCGTTACTGATACATTGTTTCTTTTCGCCTCTGAAACAGTAGCGGTTAATGAAAAAAGAGATGCCACCCGAAAACTTTTTGAACAATTGATTGCCTATGCAGAAAAAAGAAATGCTGGTTACAACGGAGTAAGAATTTTTTATTCGCTAAAAAACAGGGATGAAAAAGTCACTTTATTTGCGAGTATCGGCATTACGAAAAGAATAGATATTTCTCCGACTGATCCGTTTGAGCAAAAAATGATGCCCGCCGGCAAAAATCTGCTGGAAGCCATTTACCAGGGACCTTTCGGAGAATCGGACAAGGTATTTCAGGCATTAGAGTATTTTAAAACTGACCATAATTTTTCGAGCATGGCCATTCCTTTTAAAAAATTCTTAAGTGATGGCTATGATTTTACAGACGACCAGATAGTACAGCTGAAAGTATATTACCCTATTTTCTGATATATTTTATTTTTTCCTGATCACCATTAAACTGTCATTATTCTTTACCAGCACAAAGGCTTCCTGTTTATTGGCAAGCATCAGTTTTCGTATATGTCTTACTTCACCTTTAATATGGATTCCCTTCATTTGCTCATGCCTGAATGAGCCGTTACCCAGATTAATAAGTACGGTACCATAGTCTGCATCATGGCGGCCCATTTGTATATTATTAGGATAAAAATTTCCAGCCAGTAAAATGTCTGGAAGGCTATCGTTGTTAGCGTTAATGATTGCTGCATCTTTATAGGTAGTAAGCTGTGTTTGCCACGATAGTGCTTTCACCGTAAAATTTAAATTGCCATTATTGATCAATACCGCATTGGAAAAATAATTTGCTGCATATACAGTTGCTTTTTTAAGTTTATCCGCCCCAACTATATCTTTCAGGGATGCTTTTGCAAAATCTTCAGCGTATAGAAACTTCTTCTTAATTACCGGCATTTGCTTTTCCAGATCAGATTTGTTCGTAAATAGCATCTCTCTGCCCTGCAGATAATAGGTGATTATCTGATCTTTTTTTCCATTGCCATCGAAGTCATAATAATACAATCGCACTGGTTCCTTATCAGTGGCCTGCAGCCTGCTATTGAGCCCCTGATTTCCTGCGATGAAATCCATATCACCATCATTATCTATATCACAGGGCAATACAAAATTCCACCAGCCTTTTTTGTCTGTAAGGTATTTTTTTAAAAATTTCCCTTTATCATTTATAAAAACACAAATGCCATCCCACTCCAGCGAAACCACCAGGTCTTTATCATTGTCTTTGTCCATATCTATCCAGAAAGCATGTTTTACAAACCCTGCATTTCCCATATCCGGAGCATACTTCGCCGTAACATCTGTAAAGTTTCCCGTTCCATCATTCTGCAACAAATAAGAGGCGGGTACTGTACCATACTCCCAGGGCACAGATCTTCCCCCAATGAATAGATCTATGTTTCCATCACCATTAAAATCGTTGGCGGCTACAGAAGAAGCCGTCAGGAGAATATCTTTGAATGCATCTGCTTTTTTTCTAAGATTTCCCTCCCCGTCATTCAGATAGATTCTTGGTAATAAGAACTCACTTACAAGATAGTATTCATTACCTCCGCTTGCTACTACCAGATCGGGAAACCCGTCCTTATTTACATCCGTCCAGCAGGCATCCACATCTTCATAAGTGCTATCCATATCCAAATCCGGCTGTAGTATCTTTTTAAATTTCCCGGTCGATTGCTGTATAAACACAGCACTTTTTTCCCACTTTGAAGAACCAATGAATACATCATCAAGGCCATCCTGATTGACATCACTTATTGCTATTGCAGGCCCTTCTTTTGAAACCATAAATGGAATCAAAGGTTCCCGATCAAATTCAACAAAAGAGTTTTCCTTATGCAAAAATGACAGGTTGGTTTGCTGAGTAATGTTCTGTAAAGCAATGCTGTTATTCGTATAAAAATTAGTCAGCACCGAATAATCGAATTTCGGAAGCCCTGAGCGGTAGTTGATTTGCTGTTGTAGAGAATCTGCATACAATATTATCCGCTGAAAAGAATTATCGGGCCATATTAAAAAAACAGAATCGGCTTTTACCGTTCCCAGCCCAATTTGCAAAGGCACCTCCATTCCCGATTGAAATCCCCGAACAGGATATTTTTCATAGTTGAGGATGTTGCTACCGGAGAAAATAATCACTTTGGCTCCTACAGCATTTTTATTTCCTGCAAATCCTTTTAGCTTTACCTGCACCGAAGGCTTGTTTTTTTCATCATTCGTTTTATTCTGATACAATAAAGCCGGTTCATCAATATTATTCACTACTATATCCAGGTCTCCGTCATTATCAAAGTCTGCATACACAGCCCCGTTGGAATAAGTATCGCTGTTGCCATGAACAGAACTATTTATATCTTCAAATAATGTGTTGCCCTTGTTCTTAAAAAAACGGTTAGGCAGTTTTATCTGCGGAAATTTATCGATCAGTGCCATGTCTTTTTCACTGATTAGGTTGGCTCTTATTTTAGCCTGCACTTCATCATTGGAAACATAATTTACATAGTCAATATCATTTAACCGCTTTGGAATTCCGTTGGAGACAAAGAGATCCTTTAACCCATCGTTATCAAAATCCATCCACAGGGTTGCCCAAGACCAATCTGTGGCATATATATTCGAATACAAGCCTGTTTCACTGAACGATCCGTTTCTTCTGCTTAATTGCAATGTATTTCTTGCATACTGGTGGTTATATCCATTCTTTATTTTGATCTGAAATGTATTGTATTCGTCTTCCCCCAAGGATCTTTTTAAGAGATAAGGGTCAGAAGGCAGCATATCAGCAGCAATGATCTCCGGCCACGCATCATTATTAATGTCCGCTACATCCACCCCCATCGAAAATTGACTGGTGTGCATTATACTTTCTGTAAGTTGGTCAGTAAACCCTCCTTTTTTATTATTGATATAGAGATAATCATTTTCATGAAAGTCGTTTCCGATATATATATCAGGATAACCATCCAGATTAATATCTGATACGGCAATACCCAATCCATAGCCAACAACGGATTGGCTGATCCCCGCCTCTTTTGACACATCTGTAAAGCCCCCCTTCCGTTCCCCGGAAGGAAGGGAAACAGGCAGCCCATCATTACGAAAAAAATAATCTCCCGATAGTGAGTCAGTGGTTCCCTCATAACTACTGCGTGGTGCAAATGTGCTGTTGTAGCGGAGTGAATGATTCAGCAAAAACATGTCGAGATCACCGTCCATGTCATAATCAAGAAAAGCCATCTGTGTGCTGAATCCGGAGAAATCAACACCATATTCTTTTGCTTCATCTTTATAAAAAGGAATATTGTTTTTATCAACGCCCTGGCAGATCAGCAGTTGATTTCGATTACGTAGTGTTTCATAATGACCTACCCGGCATACATAAATATCCAGCATACCATCATCATTCACATCAGCAACAGATACGCCGGTTGACCAGCCACCGTCATCAGGAATTTTTGCCTCCGCTGTTACATCTTTGAAGTGAAGATTTCCTTCATTCAGGTAAATTTTATTTTGCGACTGATTGGAAGCAAAGAAAAGGTCAACTAATCCGTCATTATTAAAATCACCGGCGCCGGCACCGGCACCGTTATAGAAATACATATACTTCAGCATATTGAAATCAGGCTTTGCTTTTAAATTATTGCTGAAATTCAACCCCGTTTTATCATTACTCAATGCTTCAAAAAGCGGAGCTTCCGGCTTCTTAGTTTTGCAGGAGACAAACAGCATTGATAACAATCCAACTACCGCAATTTGTTTATTGATTCTTAATGGCATGAATACTATTTATGAACAGCAATTATTTTTTATTGCGTTTATATAAAACAGGATAATCATCATTTTGCATAAACAAGAACTGTCTTTCTCCTTTTATCATCAGTTCTTTAATATCTTTTATTTGCCCCGGTATAGTAAGACCAGATTCTTTGGAAGGAAGCCAGTTAAACTGTGCTTTACCTTTATTAAGTAACACATGACCAAAGCTGGCATCCATTCTGGAAAATTGCGGCAGGAAATTAAAATCATTCCCGCCCATTATTAAATCAATTTTTCCATCCCTATTAAGATCAGTACAAAGAATGGCATTTACACAGGACAGTTGCACCATCGGTGGTAATGCCTGTACGGTAAAATTTCCTTTCCCATCGTTAATGGCAATACAGGAAGAAGCATAATTAAACATTCTTATTTCACCATTATTGATAGCATTTTTGCTGAATAATTGCTGCACTGATTTAGTAGCATAATCCACATACTTCAGGTTTTGTTTTTTTAATGATGGCAGCTGTTCTGTCAGTTCTCTTTTCATAAAAACCGGAACATCTTTTCCATTAATAGCTCTGGTAATTATTTTATCGGCCGTCCCGTTTTGGTCAAAATCATTTATCCAGAGTTTTACTGGTTTCCCCGGTGAAGGATTCAGGTAAAAATTTTCGCCGCAATTGCCCAGCACCAGATCATTATCACCATCCCCATCCAGATCTGCCACAGCTGCTGACTTCCACCAACCGGATAAATCATCCATATGGGTTGATAATTTTTCAAACTTATTATTCCGGTAAGTAAATATTGCCGGAGCCATCCATTCACCCACAACAATTAATTCTTTTTGCTTATCGCCATTTATATCGGCCCAATGCGCAGCTGTTACCATTCCAATGTTCTGCAGGCCCGGAAAAATTGAGGCGGTAACATCAGTAAATTTTCCTTTACCGTCATTCATCAGCAAAGAACTACTGGCAGCAGTGCCGTAGTTCATGGATGTATTTCTTCCGCCAATAAATAAATCATCATCACCGTCATTATCATAATCACTTGCTATGGCCACTGAGATATTCGTATTGTTAGCTGGAAAGGCAGCGATGTCTTCTGTAAAGTTTCCCTTGCTATCATTTTTGTAAAGCCGGTGACGAAGCATTTTGCTTCC
>JAYVKT010000062.1:0-2780 GCA_043768195.1 Chitinophagaceae bacterium
GTAGAAAATTTGAAACGGATAGAAAGAAAGTCAACAACTTTTTATGAATTTGAATACACTGATAAAGGCTCAATGGCTACAGTAGGACGTAACCTTGCCGTGGTGGATGTACCGAAACCTAAATTACATTTCGGTGGCTTCTTTGCCTGGATGATTTGGATGGGCCTGCACCTGATGCTGATACTGGGTGTAAAAAACAGGTTCTTTGTATTTAGTAACTGGTTGTATAATTATATAACATATGACCAAAACTTGCGGCTGATATTTAAAGAATTTAATCGAAAAGATTCAGCTAAAGCTCTTTGAGAATTTTCTTTGCCCTTGAATGAAAAGCTGGCGTTTCAAATTCCCAACGGTCTTCAATTATTGTTTTTAATTCTTGTTTTATTTCCGGGTATTGTTTCGAAAGGTTTTCAAGAACAGTTAAGGAGAATGCTTTGATTGCAGCTTTTTCAGCAGGAGAACTAATATAATCAAAACAGATATTCATTATTTCGCCATGAAACCGCTTAGGGATGATGATTTCCTGCAATAGGCGTAGTGTATTACGCTTAACCGCATCATGAATACCGGGCTTGTGCAGATTCTTTATCATTTTGCTCAAATGTTTTTGAATCAACTGAGGGTTGGCAATGGCAAGATAGCTTAACGGCCAGGCAGCCCGTTGTACTACACGATATTCATCGGTGAGGAATAAATTGAATAATTCATCAAACCGATGCTGGTTATTGCCAATCCAATTTACAATTTTGGTACAATTGGCTTTGGAATGTGTTGCCAGTATTGTTTCTTTTAAATTCATCAGTCAGGGGCTACAAACCTGCTACCAGCTAATACCCATTCGCCTTTTGTAAGTTCATTACTTTTTATTTTTATAATACGGGTGATAACTTTTGTACCCTGCAGGGTGTTGGGGATTTTAACCAGTTTCGACATCCCCGGATCTATATTTATGACAGTATAATAATCTGTTTTTATAATTAAGGTGTCATCTTTTTGAATGGAAACTTCAACAAGCACTTTTTGAAAACTAACATCCGGCAGACTGTTGGTGATGGTAACGGTACAATTCTGAATACCTCCGGAGGCACCCACCGTATATTGCGCAGATGAAACAAGGTAGTCATCAATTTTGGCTATTATTTTTGCAGGGTCGTCGGAGGGATTAATTTCTATGCCGCGGGACTGACCAGATTTGGTTGCAGTATTCTCTTTAATGTTTTCCTGCGACTCTTTTGGCATCGTAGTACTACTTACTGAATCTATTTTTGTTTCAAGTTCTGGTTTAGGTGAATCAGTTTTTGTTTCTGAAGATCCACAAGACGCTAAAACGACGCAGGATAAAGTTAGAAGTGTAATAATCAGTTTCATGATGCTATTATTATATAGAGTTGTCTGCAAGCTAGTCTGTTTGTCACATCTTGACAATACCCAGCAGCCACATCTACCAATAGCTTTGATATTTCTTTCTTATAATATATATTATGTTAAATAGATGAATCATTGAAAAGGCCACCTATTGGCAGCCTTTTCGATTTCTTATTATTTTATACTTTCATATACATCATTCCACTTCTTTTCTTCTTCTGTATATTTTGCTAAATCGGCGGGTTTACCTTTTGCCTGTTTCTTTTTCAACTCATAAATTTCTGCCAGGTAGCCAGCAATATTTTTATACTGGCTTTTTTCTTTAGCCTCAAGAGTTGTTTTTGTTGCAAATATTCTTGCTGCATTTTCATACGGCATCCTGATTGCCTCCATAGCATCGGCGTAATCTTTATCCAACTTGTCCCTTTTTGCAATATCTTCTTTAGAGGCCATTGTTCCTGGCTTTGTCCGGGCTTTCATATCATCAGCATGTGCCTGACGGGCTTCTCCCACAGCATCTTTTTTACCCACATAATAGTTACCCATAAAAATATGTGTATCCTCCTTGTCTGGTTTTGCAGCAATTGTTTTATTCATTGCGGCAATCATTCTTGCTTCCAATTGGGTTACATCTTTTGGTTGCATGTCCCGTTCCTTATTTAAATTAATAGAGTCATAGATAATGCTCCACAATAATTCATTGGCTTTATAATTAGTAGGGTCAGTTGCCAGCACTTCATCCAATGCTTTTATTTTGTCTGTAAAATTTTCTGCTAAGCCAGCTGCAAAGTCAACTTTGTCGTAATCAAAATATTCGCTTTTTGGATATAATTCTTTACCAAGGGCTTTATATTTTTCAAATGAGGGCAAATCCTTTTTTCCAAAATAGTAGCTTACCAGGTACCGGTAAACACTCTCAAACCCATCGCCTGTTATTTTATTATCTGCCAACCGGCCATAATACTTAACCGCTTCATCTTTGGTGCTGCTGTTTTCAGCAGTTATACCGGCGAGGATAAGTATGTTGGTGTCTATCGGGAACTGAAATAATTTTTTGCTTATCAGCAGATCTGAATATTCTACTGCCCTTTTAAATTTACTATACGAAGCATCCCATTTTTTTCCTGTATAATCAGTATAGCCCGATGTGTAATAATTTGAATACAGGTTAATGGGGCCGTTCTGATAAATAGGATCATTTATCAATGCCATTGCCGGATCCATTTCCTTATACTTTTTGAAAGCTACATCAGCATCATCGGCTAACTGGTCGCCGGTTAGGGTGCCTTTTGTTCCTTCTTCCATGCACAAGGCAGCATAGATAGTTGTTTTCAAAATATACGCTTCGGCATTACTGGTAAACTTTGGGTTAGCCATAGCCTTATCCAGTTCTACTTTTGCTTCTTTAAACT
>JAYVKT010000063.1:0-2751 GCA_043768195.1 Chitinophagaceae bacterium
CTTTTTTGTATCATGTAAGTTATATTCAAAAGGAAGAAAAGGATGAAGAAACTGCAATAAAAAATAATGAATTATTAACCCATGCAGCTCAACTTCAAATGCTTTGGGATTGCGGTTTTAGGTCGCCTAATCAAGAAAAAATAGTGGCCCTTTCAATGGAGGAGCTGATGACTTTTATAAATAAGTATGAAAGTAAAAGAGATAATTTGCCTTACGAAATTGATGGTATGGTTATTAAAGTAAATGATCTGCAGTTACAGGATAAGCTGGGTATGACATCCCATCACCCAAGGTGGGCAATAGCTTTTAAATTTAAAGCAAGGCAAGCTACCACCAGGTTAATTGGCGTAGAATTCCAGGTAGGCAGAACCGGGGCTGTTACCCCTGTTGCAAAACTGGAGCCGGTGCAGGTTGGTGGTGTTACTGTCAGCAGTATTTCTATACATAACGAAGAGTATATTAAAGAAAAAGAATTGATGCTGGGAGATACAGTATTGATAGAAAGAAGCGGTGATGTGATTCCGCAAATTGTAAAATCATTTACAGAATTGAGAAAAGGTGATGAGCAAAAAATTAATTTCCCTACCACTTGCCCGGTTTGTAAGCACCAGTTATACAAAACCGATGAAGAAGCTGTATGGCGTTGCACCAATATCAATTGCGAAGCACAGGTAGTGGAACGCATAATACATTTTGTAAGCAAGGATGCGATGGACATCCGCAGTTTTGGCGAAGCGAATGTGCGTAAATTTTATGATATGGGGCTTTTAAAAGATATACCGGGTGTATATAAATTGCCTTTTGATGAAATAAGAAAACTGGATGGCTTTGGTGAAAAGTCAATTACAAACTTACAGACGGCTATCGAATCCAGTAAAACACAACCCTTACACAGGGTTATTTATGGATTGGGTATAAGATATGTGGGAGAAACCACTGCAAAAACCCTTGCTACTGCTGTTGCTCATTTAAACGATTTTGCAAATTTTAGCGAAGAACAATTGCAGCAACTGGAAGATGTGGGGGTAAAAGTGGCAAAAAGTATCTACGCCTTTTTCAGCGATGAAGAAAACATGAAATTGATACAAAAGCTTGAGGCATTGGGGGTTCAATTGAAAAATGAAAAGAAGGAATTGACAAACAATGGCAATTTAGCAGGACAAACATTTTTATTTACCGGCACTTTAAATAAACTAAAGCGAAGTGAAGCCGAGGCCATGGTTGAAGAGAATGGCGGCAAAATTGTATCTGGCGTTAGCAGTAAATTAAACTACCTGGTAGTGGGGGATGATGCCGGAAGCAAATTAGAAAAGGCAAAAAAGATCACTACCATTAATGTAATAACCGAGGAAGAATTTTTAAAAATGCTTTCATCTTGATAAAAAATATTTTATATTTATAGTCAGACCTTATTTATCGGTAAAAACATTTTTCCGGGTTAGCCAAAACACCCGGATCCCACTTTTAAATCATATCGAAATGATTAAAAAAATTCCTGGTGAAATCTGGAAACCTATCCAGTTCGCAGGACACAAAACGTTGCGTAAAAAATATGCTGTATCATCATTAGGCCGCACTGCCAGTTTTAGCGAGAGCATTGAAAAAGACGGCAAAATTTTAAATGGTTCTTTAACATCGGGATACCGCACCCTTAACCTGCATATTAACGGGGGTAACGGAACCATTTACATTCACCGGGAGATTGCCAGGCTTTTTTGCAAAAAAAAATCTCCTAAATACAAGTTTGTAATTCATATTAATCATAAAAAGAAGGATAACCATTACAAAAACCTGAAGTGGGCTACACTTGATGAAGTAAGCAGTCATCAACAATTCAGTCCTGAAAAAATAGCCTATAAAAAAAGGCAGGCCAATAGAACAGAAGGTTTAAAATTGAATGCTACACAGGTTAAAGCGATTAAGGATATAATTAAAAATCCTAAACGAAAAATAACCTACAAGCAACTGGCGGCAAAATACAAAGTGAGTGAAATGACTTTATATCGTATCAAGAGCGGTGAAAATTGGGGAAGAGTGAAATAACAGTTTCAAGGAATTGGTAATTTGTAATTAGGAATTGGCTTATGGCTGATTCCTTTTTTGTTTTATGTAAATTCGTTTTTTAAAATATAAGATATGCAGCAGTCATCTACTTTAAAATTTTTAAAAGACCTTAAAAAAAATAACAACAGGCCATGGTTTGAAGAACACCGCCAGCAATACGAAGCTGCTAAAGCGGATTTTTTACTACTTACAGAAAAATTAATTACAGGCATTGCGGTATTTGATCCACCCATTGCAGTATTAAAATCAAAAGATTGTGTGTTTCGCATTAACCGTGATGTTCGGTTTAGTAAAGACAAGAGTCCGTATAAAAATAATATTGCCGGCTATTTTAACAGAAATGGAAAAAAAGGGAACGGTGCAGGATATTATTTACATATTGAACCCGGTAAAAGTTTTGCCGCAGGTGGTATGTGGATGCCCGAGCCCAAAGAGCTTGCCAGTATCAGGCAGGAAATTGACTATAGTTTTGACAGCTGGAAAAAAATAATTGGTAATACCTCTTTTAAAAAAACATTTATTGAAGGTATAAAAGGAGAAGTTTTAGTAAGGCCGCCAAAAGGGTATGATGAAACAAACCCTGCTATAAGATATTTAAAAATGAAGAATTTTGTTGTAACAAAATCATTTACTGATACAGAAATACAAAGCAAGATATTTGTAAAAGATGTGGCAAACACATTTAAA
>JAYVKT010000064.1:0-2124 GCA_043768195.1 Chitinophagaceae bacterium
TTTCGAATATTTCTCTGTTTTTAAAAGCCATGATAAAGATAATTTCAATAGCTTTTTGTTTGCTTCCACAGGTTGGCCTCTATGCACAAACGACCCTGCAAGAAACTATTGAACTGGCGAAAAAGAATAGCCCCACTGCTATAATAGCTGCAAATGAATTTAAACTGGCTAATCTCTCTTATGCCGCTTTTAAAATAGCACTAAAGCCAACACTGTCTTTTTATGGTAATGCACCTGTATTTAATAAAGACAATTATGCAGTAACACAGCCCGATGGCAGCATTAAATTTTTAAGCCGCAGCCAGAACTATAGTAATGTGGGTATTGGCTTTTCCCAACCCATTCCATTTACTGGTGGCACAGTTGCCGTAAACACCGACCTTTATCGGTTTGATGATTTTGTGACTAATACAAAACAGTATAATGGCACCCCGGTTTTTGTAAGGCTTTCGCAACCACTTTTTAAGTACAATGCATATAAATGGGATAGACAAATAGAACCGCTAAAGCTACAGGAGGCTGATAGAAACATGAAGGCCGCAATGGTACAGATGGAATATGCTATTTGCCTTCTTTATTTTGCTATTGTTGAAGCACAAGTCAATCAGCAATTAGCAATAAGTAATTTACAAAACACTACTACTAATCTCGGCATTGAAAAGAGGAGAGTTCAGTTAGGTGTTTCCACTGAAGACAAAGTTTTGCAACTGGAGATGCAACAAATCAACAGTCAACAAGAACAAGTTGCTGCACAATTAGCTATCCGGCAGGCTTTTCTTTCGCTTCAAGCTTATATTAATGACACAGATACAACTATCGCACTGTTTCAATTGCCGGAACAACTGCCTGTGTTAAGTATTGATAAAGAAAAAGCTATTGCTTCGGCGAAACAAAACCTGCCGCAATATGTCTCTTTTCAAAGAAAAAAATTGGAAGCAGAAAGCAAAACAGCAGAAGCAAAACGACAGGGAAGACAGATAGACCTGGTAGCCAGCTATGGTCTGAATAATGCAGCAACGGATCTTCCGGCCATTTACAAAAATCCGCAGGATCAGCAACGGTTCAGCATTGGATTCAATATTCCGGTTGCCGACTGGGGCAGAAGAAACAATAACCTGGCTGCAGCAAAGTTGCAAGAAGAACAAATTGAAATAAATAATAAGCAGGAAGAAGCAGGACTGATTACAGCAATAACCCAATTAGTTAATGAACTTCCTGTCTTGCAACAAAGCATCCGGCAGGCATTAGTGCTTGACACTTTATCGCAAAGAAGGTTTACTATTACTAACAGGTTATTTCAATCAGGTAAGGCTGGCTTGTTAGAATTACAGGCAGCACAAGGGGAGAAAGATAATGCAGGAAGAAATTATATTTTAGCCATAAGAAGGTTCTGGGAATCTTACTATCTTTTCAGGGTTAAAACCGGAATAGATAACCTGTAGCCTTTATCGTAAAAATGAACGATTACTCCGACTACTTCACCGCCAACAAACACCTCTGGAACCAGCGAACCGCTGTTCACAAAGATTCTTCTTTCTATAACCTCGCCGGGTTTAAAGCCGGAGAAAATGTATTAACCCCCATCGAACTGAATGAAGTAGGTGATGTAAAAGGAAAGACAATGCTGCACCTGCAATGCCATTTTGGAATGGATAGTTTGAACTGGGCAAGATTGGGTGCGGATGTTACGGGTGTTGATTTATCAGATGAAGCTATTAAGTTGGCAAAACAGTTGAACGATGAATTAGGAATGAATGCAAAATTTATTTGTGCTAACGTATATGATATAGGAATTTCTAAAACTGAAGAAGCTAAAACCCCTCCTTTGGAGGGCGGGGAGGCTTTTGATATTGTGTTTACTTCCTATGGAACTATTGGCTGGTTGCCCGACTTAAACCCCTGGGCAAAAATGATTGCTGAAAGATTAAAGCCCGGGGGTGTTTTTTATATAGCTGATTTTCACCCGGTACTCTGGATGTTTGATGATGAGTTTACACATATTCAATACTCCTACGAAAACCGGGAAGTGATAGTAACGGACAGTGAAGGCACTTACACCGACCGGGATGCAGCTATTAAAGGAAAGGAATATGGCTGGAACCATAGCATCAGCGAAATATTAAA
>JAYVKT010000065.1:0-3092 GCA_043768195.1 Chitinophagaceae bacterium
TTTCTTTAACTCCTTTGCTCTACCCCGCAATAGCGGTTTGAAAACCTGTTGGTAAAAAGGGTCTTGCAACGAGTTGTTTTCAATGTATGGTTTCAATGATGTTTGCAGTTTCAAATAATCTCTGCCGTTATATATCCAATCAATAAAATTGCTGTTGGATGTGTTGTCAACGTAAGCTTTGTAGATATAAAAATGAAAGTCGTAGTACCCCACCAGGCACACAGCTTTGCAACTGTTCAATGCTTTGCTTTTTAAAGTTGGTTTGTCCTTGTTGCTGGTGGCCGGGTCAGCATACAAAACCATAAACCGCAGCTTCTTCATTGGCGGACACTTGCCATATTTTATATCCGGAAACGTTTTGCCGTTGCTGATAGGATTATTGAAGTATTCTTTTTGTCCGCTTTCATAGCTGATAATGCTTAGAATATAATCAATGTCTGCTTCGCTGTTTTTTTGTGGCCACACCGAGCCACCATCTTCGTCACGAATATTGATAAGCTCCGGATGCGTTGCTTTTAGTGATGCTCTTACTGCCAAAGAATCTTCGGCAATAATGTTATTGTCAAATGCAATAAAATATTCTGCACTAATATCCACGGTTGGAATAACGGCCTGTTCTATCCAATCCCATTGCGCTTTTAAGCGGTCTTCATTCCGGCACACTTCATCATCATCTGCATCATCAAATACGAGTGCATTAATACGCAGCTCATCCAGCTTGGCACCTCTTGGGTTTTGTTCCATACCCACAGCCCGAAAAGAAGATTTATCTCTGGTAATAAACTCTTCTTCTTTCCACTTGCCAGCTCTCCGCTGTATGCCATAGTCATTAAGCAGCCGTTGATTGCTTTCTAAGTTGCCTCTATATGGTGCCAGTAAACGAATGGCATTCGTTTCTGTTTTACTAATCAGCAGCATATTCAGCCGTATCTTCTTTGCAAACTTTTTATAGAATATTTCGAACATACGGCGGGTACTCTTACTTAGCCCTCTTGCCCATGCCCTGGTCTGGTAAATGCGGTCGTTGTTTAAAAAATCTCTGGTACTTTTTTTATGAAAATGTGCGGGTTCGCAAAAACAAAATTTTGGAAAGTAGTACTTGAACCACTCCTCTTCATTACCAGCTTTCTCCAATAGCTTTATTCGTTTTTCTTTTTCTTCGGAAGTTTCATTTATATCAACAGGTGTACTGTCTCTGATGCTTTGCAGAAACTCTTCCCACTCTTCCAGGGCTTGCTTATTGGTTTTGTTAGCCGTTATGAATTTTACAGTACTCATTTTTTACACTCGGCATTTATAAAATCATTCCAGTGTTCGGAAAATTCGTTTACCTGCTCAGTTAGTCTTTTTGCTTGCAGAAACTTCATAAATTTTATGCCGCTGGCGGTAATGTCTGCAATGGATAATTCTGTTTCCAGATTTCTGATAGATGCCGTTAGCTTAATTTGAATGTCTGCCTGTTTGGTATCAGCATATCTTTTACCCTTATCTTTTTCTTTGATAGCAGTATTCAATTCTTCTAACTGTTCATAGAGATTGCCGAGTACTTCTTCCTTACCAATGAGCAACCTGTTGCGCAGGTTGCGCCAGTTAAATTCATTCACCCATTTGCTCATGGTCACTTCGCTTACACCCACTTTACTGGCCACCACTTTCTGGTCAAGCTTTTGAGAGGTGAAAAGAACCTTCGCTAAATATTGCTTATCTGATGTTTTCATTCCTGCATTATTACCCACAAATATCAGCCACAGCGTAGCTGTAGAACGAATCGAAAAACTATGATTATACCACTGTGGTATAACATCTATACTAATTAATAATAAGCATGAAAACCGCATTTGGTAAGGCTTTCAGCCGTTCGCATTTTTACACTCTATTCAAAAAAGAAACAAAACAGGTGAAGGAAAATTTTAAGAAAATAGCGAAAGAATTTTTACTCACCGACAGCTCTTTGAACACCTATAGTTACCGCTTAATGACATCTGGCTACCTGCTGGATGAATTTAAAAAGAACCCTATTGGTTACTACATGCACGGCACTACGGAATTTCCGAGAGAGCAGGGTGTGTTAGTTAAATGGGAAGACCTGCGGCAGGATGGAGATAAAGTATTTGGCAAGCCTTGTATTAATCTGGAACATCCCCGTGGAGAAAGAACTGTAAGAGAAATTGAAAGCGGTTTTTTAAATGCCGCCTCAGTCGGAAAAATTGTTGCGGTAGAGATAAGCAGCAACCAGGCTGATTATTTACCAACGCAGGAAGGGCCAACTGTTACTAAGTGGTTCAACCGTGAATGTTCATTGGTAGATATACCCGGTAACTATAATGCACTCACTGACCTTGTTGATGAAAATGATTTTCCAATTAATCTGTCTGATTTCAAACCACAATTTAAAAACATGAAACAAATCTTTTTGACACCAGCCATGCTGGCCGTATTTCCAAACCTGAAGGCTGATACAGCTACACAGGATGAAGTAAATGTAGCATTCAACGACCTGGTGGCGAAAGCTAATAAGGTGGATGCTATGCAAAATTTAGTAAGCACACTAACTTCTGAAAAAGATACCCTGTTAGCTAAAGTGACAACACTGGAAGCTGCTGGTTCTGAAAAACAAGTAAAAGACCTGCTGGATGATGCAAGGGACAAGGATAAAAAAATTACCGAAGAAATGCACAAGCAACTCGGCATATCCTTTAAAGGCAAGCCGGTTGAATTAAAAGCATTGATTGATGCAATGCCTGCCATTACCACCGTGGTAAAAAGCCTGAAGACCGGTGATGAGCAGTTGAAAAAATTTGAAGGAAAAACATTTGACCAACTGGATGAAGCTGGTTTGTTGCCTGCACTTCGTGCAGCTGACGAAAATAAATTTTTCGACCTGTGGAAGTCGGAAGAAGGTGTTGGTAAAAAACACAAAGACGATACCAGGGAAGACTAAGCCTCAACCCAAGTGAGTCACGACCCTTTGAAAATTAAAACTCAAAAAAGAAAAATTCTATACGTATGAAATCGATTAAAACAAAACACCTTATTCGCATTGCGATGTTTGTAGCCTTCGTGGTTACTGTAGTACAGGGATGGCATCTTGC